>DASQHA010000189.1:0-3279 GCA_035632335.1 Terriglobales bacterium | reverse complement strand
GCGGCGCGTGCCCATTGCCACTTGATAAGAACTAACTGCCGCAGGATCATTTGAGGTGAAATCACAGCACGGGGAATGAAAAGTCGGCCAGCGTCCAGGAGCAATCCTCCGTGGGTTTGCGCGGATCGATCCCGATAAACGCCGGTTGCGGAATCAATCCTCACTGTTCGCCTCCTGTGACAAAAAGTTGTGCTTTCGTCACGCCCGAAAAGCCGGGCAAAAAGGGAATGCAACCAGCCTCTTGCGGACGGCTATGCAGAACCCCTTTTTGGCACAATCATGTCCCGATCGACTTATCTGGACAGCTTGCCAACGACTTCCTGGCCGACGATTCGACCGGAATGCCTTCGAGGCGTCAAAGGAAACCGAGCGAGTTGGGCACTCGGCTTTCCTGCCACACACCGGCCAGGGAGCAGCCGAAGGCGCTGGTGGCCGTGCACGCAGTCGTGCTACCTCCCTGGGCCGCGTCCGATGACGTACACGTACCAGGGCTTCGCGGGGGTAGTGCCAGCCGCCAAATAGGAACGCGCCGGGCCGCTGACCGTCGCTGTCAATCTGAAGCCCAGGAAGCTTTCGGATTCACAGCCCGCGGGTCACTCCGGCGATGGAAGCGGGAATCGCCACTAGCGCATGAACAGTCAGGGATTTACTGACAATAGCTTCGGTATCTTAGCGGATTACATCGAGCTTGATGGCTTTGCGCCGACAGCGATATAGGCTTGCCGAACGTCTTCGACTATCTCGCCGAAGTGCGTGTAGAATCTCTTAGCCATAGTTTCCCTGAAATGCTGCCAGCGCTCAACGCCGAGTCTCTCGCGCACAAACCTCGCCTGTATACTGATGTCCCGTACGGCCAGGAAGTCGGAAACCGGCATGTTCACGCTATAGTCGCGCCTTTCCATCTCGATCGTGGCGAGTCCTGCCATTTCCAGGGCTTCCTTCACATGCGTTACATCGGAAAACCATTCCTCCCACGGCAGCGCTTCGCGCGAAGCGCGAGCAAGCTCTTCTTTGCCGACAAACGATTCCGCCGTTTCCTGCCATAATTGCCGGCAATCGCTCTTGTCGAGGCGCCACGTTGTCACGCCCAGCTTGCCTCCGGGTTTGAGAATCCTGGCCATATCAAGCATTGCAGTTTGATAAGACCGGAAGTGAGACAACACGAAACTCGCGAGCACCGCATCGAACATGCCGTCGCGAAACGGAAGCTCTGGAACCACGCCGGCAACTACCAAGCCTTCCCGCTTAGCGAGTCGGAGCATACCCAACGAGGGATCGACTCCAATGACGGTCCCCGCCGGCGCTATGCGCTGGCGGGCGACGGTGGCACACACGCCCGTGCCGGTACCCACATCAAGTAGGATGCCCTCGGCGGGCGGGCGAAGTGCGCTGACCAGATCCTTGGCGGGTTGGGCAAAGACATACGGGACCATGAGGCGATCGTACACATCCGCAATCGAGTCGTAAGACCGCCAGGGTTCCATACGAGGTCAGGACTAACAGAGCTCTAGAGAATGGCTGTTAAAACTGCAACGCAACCACGCAGTAATGGTACGACAATGAGGTGATGGCGAGCAGAATCGAACAGCTTGATGGCGCTTGTGACCGCGTGCTGCTCGTCCGCAAAGCGCGCCGTCTCGAGTACGCAAGCCTCGCTTACAACAGCCTGGAAGCCGTCGCCAGCGTGATCACGGGCGTGCTTGCCGGAAGCGTCGCTCTTGTCGCTTTTGGAATGGATAGCCTCATCGAGGTCACCTCCGGCGCGGCTCTGCTCTGGCGCCTCGGGCAGGATAGGATACCCGAGGTGAGAGAACGAGCCGAACGCCTCAGCCTGCGAGTGGTAGGCGGCTGTTTTATCGCCCTGGCCCTCTACGTCGCTGTGGACGCGCTAAAGTTGCTCATGAACTACGAAGTGCCGGAACGGACCTGGTTCGGGGTTGCCATCGCCGTGGGTTCGCTCATCGTGATGCCGGTGTTGGCCCGGTCCAAGCGCCGTGTCGCACGGGACATGAGTAGCCAGGCGCTTGCAGCCGACTCCGCGCAGACCAATCTGTGCGCCTGTCTTTCCGCTATTCTGCTGGGTGGCTTGCTGTTGAACGCAGTGCTTGGTTGGTGGTGGGCAGACCCGGCCGCCAGCCTGGTAATGGTTCCCATCATTATGAAGGAAGGTGTGGAGGTGTTGCGAGCAAGAAGCTGTGGTTGCGACCATGAACGCAGCCAGATCTGAACTGCTCCCACACCGTTACCCTGGGCTCGCAGCGATTTCCAAACACCACCTCTCGGCATCGTTAGCCCAATCTCGCGCAGGCAGGCTTGACAACTGATCAAGTATTTGGTTGAATAGTTGATTAAATGAACACGGCTGAGAAGCGACGCTTCAAAGACGATCTGTTCGAGCAGTTCGCCAGAATCGGCAAGGCCCTCTCCAGCGGACGCCGATTAGAACTGCTGGAGCTGCTGGCACAGCGGGAACGCACGGTGGAAGAGCTTGCCGCAGAAACGTGCATGTCTGTAGCCAACTGCTCGCAGCATCTTCAGGTGCTTCGCGGAGCACAGATGGTCGACATGCGTCGTGACGGGCTCTACGCACGTTACCAGGTGGCCGATGAAAGCGTTCTCAGATTCTGGCTTTCGCTGAGAGCTCTGGGTGAAACCCGGCTCGCGGAGATTCGTCGGATCGTTGAGACTTACCTGAAAGATCGGAAGTCACTCCAGGCAATTACGACCGACCAACTCCGGGAACGGCTGAGCCGCCGGGACGTTATCGTACTCGATGTTCGGCCCGTGGAGGAATACGATGCGGGTCACATCCAGGGCGCGCGCTCGATTCCCCTGAAGGAGCTTGAAGGCAGGCTGAAGGAGCTTCCCAAGAGCAAAGAGGTTATCGCCTATTGCCGCGGACCTTATTGCGTGTTCGCAGATGAGGCAGTGTCGCTTTTGCATCGTCACGGGTTCAAGGCTCGCCGCCTCACGGCAGGATTTCCTGAGTGGCAGGCTGACGGGCTGCCAACTGCGCACGCGCCGGCCTGAGGAGAGTACCTGAGGAGGGTAGAAGTGATCTACTCGGCTTGGCTCTTTGGTTTTTCGCTTCTATTCGTCGTCTTGGAGCGGCTTTGGCCTCGACGACGCCAGGCGCTGTTTCGCCGGGGGATTGCGAGCGATATCGCCTACCTGATCTTCAACAGCGAATGCCTGGGCCTTTTCATCGGCCTGGTCTCCATCCGCACAATCGCTGCGCTGGATCGAGGCCTCGATCTTGTGCATTTGCGCCAAGCGTTC
>DASQHA010000188.1:0-4666 GCA_035632335.1 Terriglobales bacterium | reverse complement strand
CTGTTCCACGTCAGCCCGAGCGACCCGTTCGCGCTGGCGGCCGGCGCCGTGACGCTGGTCGCGGTATCGCTCGCCGCCTGCTACGTCCCGGCCCGCCGAGCCGCGCGCGTCGATCCGCTCACCGCGCTGCGGTACGAGTAGACGGCGACTTCTCGGTCAACGTTTGACGACCGCATGCGCTCGCTCCGCCGGCCGGTCCAGCCGCGAAAGATCGACGCCTTCATCGCCGTGATCAACCAGGCGCCAAACCTGCCGGTCCGGATAGTATTCCAGTAACTCTCGATCCCGCTCAGCTCCCATCCCTCGGGCCCACACAATTCGCGACCGGTCAATGTCGGCGCGATTGTAAACCCACTCCTGATTCACATCGTGACCTTTCCCGTATTCCACCAGCACCAACTGTTTGCCCGGGGACTGGTCCAGTCTGCGTAACACACCTTGGCGCCGTGCGATGAAATCCCGTTTGTCGTAGAGCCAGCGATTGCCAGGACTCGCCAGGGCTGTGATATCGGAAAGCACGATGAGTGCCACCACACCCTGGAACCAGAAGGGGGAAAAATGTCGCAGCCGCCGGAGCGCGGACGTGGCCGCGATGTAGACTAGCGCGGTCGCGGGGGCGGCATAATGCGGCAATACCGTAACCTCCAATTCCAGCCCTGCCATGAAAAGCAAGAGGAGCAGGACGGCAAGCCGCGTTCTGTGTGGTTTGGCGAGCATGCCGGCCACGAATCCAACAACGCACAGAGTAAGGGGCAGTCCAAGAAAGAAGTCATCCATGATCAGGAAGTCGACCGTCCTCACCAGGAATGGGTGCGCGCGGGCTCTGGCCCGAAGAGCCTGGTCCCATCCAACATAGGTAGCTCGCAGAGCCTCGTGATTATAGTGAGGCGCTGGACGAGCTCGGCTCTGCCAGATGAATGGCGATGAAGTCGCATATTGCCGCTCATGCTCCATGTAAGGCATTCGAAGAGGATCGCCAGTCACGCGGTAGTTGTAGTACATCATCCCTAGTGCTGCGGGGATCAGAGTGATAGCAAAGGGAACAGCGAGCTGCTTGATCGGAACTTTCATCAAAACCGTGCCGATGCAGAGCATGCCGAGCACAGCTCCTTCGAAGGGCCTGGTGTTGGCAAGCAATGCGAGCCCGCTCCCCAGCAGGATTGCCGTCTTCGTGCTTGGCTTCCTCCGCAGTCGCGGTACAGCTCCGATGACCAACGCCCCGGCCGCGGCAGCCGCGGAGCCCCCCCAATAGCTCTCACTCCAATAGTTGAAGAAGCCTACGTGGATCAGGGCCAGAACGCCGCCCAGCGCTGCCCATTTTGGCGGTAACCAACCAGCCAATGCCCAATAGATCGCGGCGCTCATCACGCCCATGCTCAGCCACACCCCGAACCATGGGTCACCGAAAATCACCTGACCGATTCCGAGTAGCATCCCCTGCACGGGTGGGTACTTGCTCTGGTATGTTGGCTGAACGATCAGATGGACCGTTTCAAAATGAATCCATAGGGGGTGCTTTGGATTGGTCAGCCGACCCGACGCATAGGTGTCAGCCGCGAGCAGGTAGCTGAATTCGTCCTGAATTCCTGGTTTGGGTATGGGAACGAAACGCAGCAGCACCGCGCGCCCAACCAGGGATAGCGTCCCCAGCAGCAGCGCGACCAACACTTGCTTTCTTGCGATTCGGCTCAATTGGAAGCCGAACCGTTTTTGAAGAGCGGAGCGTTTGCGCTGGGTCACCTCCCGTTTCATCGGCGCATCTGACCGACTTCTATAGTCCAAGTGCTTCGATCCAGAAGACTTCTGTGGTTGCGCAGCCCCTACTGTCTGGGCCGCGGCCTGTCGATAGAAGCACAGGGTTTCATGATGCCGCCCGTCATCGAGCAGACGCCTGTCCGTCATTCGGATGAGTGGCTTCTCGTTCCTTTGGCCGATGTCGTGCATCCCGTGGTCTCTATCGTGATTCCGGCCATGAACGAGCGCATCACGATTCGCGATTTCGTGCGCTGGTGCAAGGAAGGGCTGCTGGACGCCGCGGTCGAAGGTGAGATTTTAATCGTAGACAGTTCTTCGGACGACACTGCGGAAATAGCCCTCGAGGAAGGAGCGCGCGTCCTCAAAGTGCCAAAGCGCGGATTGGGTCGCGCTTATATAGACGCCATCCCGCACATCCGCGGGAAATGGGTACTGATGGGGGACGCCGACTGCACCTACGACTTCCGCAAACTGGCTCCGTTCATCGAGAAATTCAAGCAAGGCTACGAGTACGTGATGGGATCGCGGTTTCATGGATCCATCGAGGCGCAGGCCATGCCTGCGTTACATCAATACTTCGGCACGCCGCTGACCACAGGCATTCTCAACCTGCTTTACGCCACGCATTTTTCCGACATCCACTGCGGCATGCGGGGCATCACTCGCGAAGCGCTGGAAAAGATCGAGCTCGAGTCCGAGGGCTGGGAGTACGCATCCGAGATGGTGCTGAAAGCCGTTTGCTTAAAGTTGAAAACGGCGGAGGTCCCGGTTACCTTCTTGAAAGACCGCGAGGGGCGGCTCAGTCACCTGAAGCGAAATGGATGGTTGGAACCGTGGCGGTCAGGATGGCGAAATCTCGAAACCATGTTCCTGCATGGGGCTGATTTCTTTCTGCTGAAACCGGGATTGATTGCTGCGTCTATCGGATGGCTGGTAAGCCTGGCGCTATCACGCGGGCCAGTCCGGCTTGGTTCCGTGACTCTCTCGCTGTTTTCGATGATGCTCAGTGTCACGTTAGCTCTGGTGGGCTTAGAGTGCTTTTGCCTGGGGTGCATCACGCAGGTCCTGTACGGCTACTCGAGGAAGACCCAGCGCGGATGGCTACGGATCTTCGACTATGACCGGACCACCTTGCTCAGCGGTCTCTTCACCCTTCTCGGCGTGCTGGCCGGATTACCACTGGTTCGTCGCTATATTCGCGATGGGTATGTGCTCTCGGGTCCACTTGAACCCGAGGGCCACATGGCCGTGTTGGCAATCCTTCTGACGGTTTCTGGATTCCTGCTGTTCGGCAACACCCTGGTCCTGCATGCGGTGGCGCGGCGCGTGCGTCCACGGCGGTACCAAGCGAAATGAGCCTTTGAGATGGCGATCGAAACAAGAATGCCCCGCGGAGGCTGTTCGGTTCAGCCTGGAGTCCGTGAGCAGTCCTATCTTGAGTACGGCTCCAAGTTTATGGACCGTCTGCGCATTCAGTTGGTCGGGCACAGCGTTCTCAGCCGCATTCCCGTCAGGACTGGCCTGAAAGTTCTGGATCTGGGGTGCGGTTTTCACGCGCAGTATCTCCGCTCGATCGGCCGTCGCTTGGCGGAAGGGGTCGGCGTCGATTTCAACGTGAGCGACGAGTCCCGGCGCGACCCGAAGCTACGCTTCTTGCTGATGTCCATAGAAACTGCGCTGGTCAATCTTCCGGACAGCGAATTTGACGTCATACTGTTCATCTCCGTTCTTGAACACCTGGCGAATCCTCAGGAGTGCTTGCAACACTGTCACCGCGTAATGAAGAAGGATGGAGTGTTGCTCATCAATGTCCCCACCTGGTGGGCCAAGCCGGTGCTTGAGCTGTCGGCCTTCCGGTTTGGAACGAGCCCAGCCTGCGAAATGGACGATCACAAGATGTACTATTCCAAGCGCGACCTGTGGCCGTTGCTGGTTCGGGCCGGCTTCAAGCCCAGCCAGATTCGTCTCAGCTATCAATTCCTAGGCATGACGCTGTTTTCCGTAGCCAGAAAGTAGCCGCCGCATGACGGAAATGAGGGTTCAAATGTCCGACGCCACCAAGACTTCGATCGCGATGGACAATTGGGATCAACACTGGACCGAGTTCTCCGAAGCGCCCGACTACAGTCCCGCCGTGTCGTACCGAAGGCGGATCATCCGTCGCATGTTGGAGATCTCCCCTGACACCGAGGGCCGCCGGCTGGTCGAGCTAGGCTGCGGAACGGGCCAATTCGCAGGCGAGTTCTGCCCGCAATTTCCTCTAGTCAAGTTTCTCGGCCTCGACATCAGCCAGGCCGGTGTCGAAAGGGCGCGGCTTCGCATACCTGCGGCGCGCTTTGAAGTCTGCGATCTTCTGCAACCGGTGGAAAACGAAACCCTACATGCTTTTCAAGCCACGGACGCGGTCTGTTCCGAGGTGCTGGAGCATGTCCAGGAACCGCAACGAATACTCACCAACGCCAGCGTGGTGATGGCGCCCGGCTGCCGCTTGTTGGTCACGGTACCGGGGGGCCCGATGAATGCTTTCGATAAGCACATCGGGCACCGGCGGCACTATCGGCCCAGCGAACTGGCTGCTCTTCTAACTAGCGCGGGCTATCACGTCGAAAAGGCGTCGGGCATCGGATTCCCGTTCTACAATCTTTATCGCGCGGTTCTGTTGTTGAGCGGATCCTCGGTGGTAAAGTTGGCCTCTGGACCACCGTCCGTTTCCGTCCGGGCCGCGTACCACTTCTTCGATAGCTTGTGCCGACTTAATCTGGACCGGTGGGGCTGGCAGACCATCGCCGTCGCGCGCTGGCCTGGGAAACGCGCCGCCTGAGCCGGGTTAATGCCCTTCCGCTTCGAGGTATCGCTCAGCCTCGATCGCAGCCATGCAGCCCGCGCCCGCGGCGGTGATGGCCTGCCGATA
>DASQHA010000187.1:0-8171 GCA_035632335.1 Terriglobales bacterium | reverse complement strand
TCCCTGATTGACTGCCATAAGGAAGAGCATCTAGATTACGTTGATGCCAGTGGTTGAACAACGCAGGACTGCCCGTTTCGAGCTGCACTTGCCCGTTCACATCATGCGGACCGGAGCCGGCTGGGTTTCCCATGATGCATTGACGCAAAACATCAGCTCGAGGGGCGTTCTGTTCACCTCTGATGTAGATGTTCCGATCGGCAGCGGCATCGAATACGTGGTCACGCTGAGCGTCGCGCCCGGCAGTCACGTGGAAGTTCACTGCTTCGGCAAAGTCGTCCGGTTCGAAAAATCTCCCTCCGAAGGCTACCTCATCGCAGTAACCCTGGATCGATATCGATTCGTCCGGCCCTAGACTTTCGCCTTCATCCCCGCTTTCGCGCAGTCCGACCTCGACCGATGCGGTGTTTCTTGGGGCGGCTCTGAGAATTGCCTTTTGTAGGTTGGCGACGGCGACCTACCGTGAATCACTAATGAAGAAACCTTACCAGATTGCGGCCGGTCGCGCGCTCCAGCGGGTGCGACAGTGGGCTGAAGCGAAGAACCCCGTTGTGCAACTTATGCTGCCGATGGTGGAGATTCTGACGCTGGCCAAGCGAGGGGCCGACGAATTGGTGCGAGAGGCGGGGCTGCGGGTGATTCTGCTGGCGATCGCGCAGGAAGCAGAGGCGCTGACCGGCGCTCGGTACCAACAATCCGCGGATCGCAAGGCCCACCGCTGGAGCCGGGAAGACGGCTTTGTGGTGGTGGATGGACAAAAGGTGCCGATCGAACGCAGGCGTTTACGCAGCAAGAGCGGCGGAGAAGTTCGCCTGGGCACCTACGAACTGTTCCAGCAAACGCGGCCCTTGGAGGACGAAGTCTGGTGGAAGATGCTGCGAGGACTGACCACGCGGAACTATCCGCTGGTGACCCGCAGCTTCGCCCGCGCCTACGGCATTGAGAAGTCGGCGACCAGCGAACGGTTCATTCAGGCCAGTCGGGACAAGCTGAAGGAACTGATGGAACGGCCGCTGGGCGAGGTGCAGTTGTGTGCCATCGTGATCAAAGTGCCATTAGGAATAGGTCGATACGCACAGTCGCGTGCGCCGCTTCGCTTCGCGCGCTTCTCCATGCGCCTGCGCCCCCGCCAGCGAGAGCGCGCCGGCACTCTGCCCAATCCATTTGCCGCGTGGTTTTCAACATGAAGTTCAACGATAGTCGAAATACGTCACGGACGCAATCCGCCTCACCGCAAAATCCCCCACATGTTCGAAAAGTCATCGGTCCACATCCGGAAGTTCGAGTAGGGCTTAAGAACCTCGGCTCCCTTGACCAGCGCAGAAACAGATTGGCGCATGGAGCGGTCAGCAATGAGCACCCAATCGGACGAAAAGCACAGAAAATCGTCCTCACTCGCTTTGTAGTCGTAATACACGGCGATCTTGTCAAAATGCGACGCGGCGCGTTCCATCACCGGCCGCAAGTCCAGATACCGGTTTGAAATGTTGACAGCCAGCAGGCCTCCGGGCTTCAGGTGGCGGAAATAAGTCTCGAACGCTTCGCGCGTGATCAGGTGAACCGGCACCGAGTCGCCGGAGAAAGCATCCATAATCACCAGGTCGAACTGCTGGCTCGGTTCACGTTCGAGCGACAGGCGGCCGTCACCGGGTACCACCTCGATGCGAGCCTGGGAGTCCCGCAGATAACTGAATTCGGTATTCGCCAGCGTCAACACCAGTGGGTTGATTTCGTAAATGCGGAAGGTGTCGCCGGCCCGCCCGTAAGCCGCCAGCGTGCCGCACCCCAGCCCCAGAATGCCGATGCGCCGCGGGGCTCCCTGCGGCCACGCCGTCATCGCCTGCCCGATGCCGGACGCCGGACAAAAATAGGAGACCGGCTGCCGGCGGTATTTCTCGTTCAGCATCTGCTGGCCGTGGTTGATCACGCCGTGCAGCAACACGCGGCTGAAGGCCTCATCCGAGGGATCGCCATCGTCGCGAACCCGAAGCTGCCCATAAAAGTTCCGCTCGACGACGCGATAGTTGTGCACGCTCTCCCGCACCACCACACCCAGGAAGATCACATAGCCGCTCAGCAGAACCACGCGCGCCGGCCTCCAGGCCTTCCACACCGCGGCGGCGCGCGGCCGTGGCAGTAGGAGGACGATAGCGGCGCACATCGCCAGGCCGGACGGAAACTCGTAGTAAGCGTCGAAGAGATTCGGCGCCACGAGGCCGACGAAAAGTCCGCCGGCAGCGCCCCCCAGCGCCACCATGAGGTAGAACCCGGTCAGGTAACGCGCGTGTGGCTTGCGCGTGGCCAGCTCTCCATGGCACACCATGCAGCAGACAAAAAGGCAGGCCGTGAACACCGGGATCGTCACCGTCATGTGCGCCCGCCAGCCGAACGGCGCAAGCCGCAGCGCCATCGCGCCCAGCGCCAGGCCCGCCGCAGGAATGTAAAACCGCCGGTAGTAGAACCGCGTCGACTCGAAGCACAGGATGAAGCTCATCAGATAAACCGCCAGCGGCACAATCCATAGAAATGGGATCGCGGCTACATCCTGCGTCAGAAATGTTGTCACGGCGAGCAACAGTGTCGAAGCGCACGCCGCCAGCGCCGCCCAAAGTATGCGTAATTCCGCTGGCGGCCATGACGACGCCTCCTCGGTTGTCGCGACGATTTTCCGCGGTACGTTTCGCTGCGCCCCCACCCAAGCCGTCATCCCGCACAGCAAGGCGAAGCAGACATACGCAGCCGACCACAGACCCGCTTGCACGCGCGTGGCAAGCAGTGGCTCGACCATCACCGGGTAAGTCACGAGCGCCAGCATTGAAGCGAAATTGGAGAGCGCAAAAAGCCGGTAAGGGATGGCGCCTTCGTGCGTCCGCGAATACCAAGCCTGCATGAGCGAGCTGGTGGTCGAGAGCAGAAAATAGGGCAGCCCGACCGTGACGCCGAGCAGGCCCAGAATCCGCAGCGACGGGTTGTCCGACGGCGCGGGCTTCCATGAAGGGTCGGCGATCACCGGCAGCGCCAGCAGGCTCACCGCCAGGAGTGCGCTATGCGCCAGCGCCTCGCGCCGCTCGCCAAACCGCCCTTCCAGCCAGTGCGCATAGAGATAGCCGGCCAGCAGCATCACTTGGAAGAACAGCATGCACGTGCTCCACACCGCCGAAGATCCGCCAAACCACGGCAGGATCATCTTGGCGATGATCGGCTGGATCTGGAACAGCAGAAACGCGGAGAGGCCTATGGTTGCCGCGTAAAGGATCTCAAGCGCTCTCATCGAACTGCACCTAGACCAGATGGCAGAAGCTCGTCCATAGCTTACTTCGCTGCGTCTGTTTATGCGGCCCACCGGCCCAAAGCAGAACGCTTCACGCGTTCTGGGCCGGCAAGGAAGGTTTCGGCTTAACGGGGCTCCGCCCCGGACCCCGACGCCCACGACTTTATGACGCAAACCGGACAAATCACTTGCTAACTAAACCGGACATCTTGACGTGCTAACAACATGAGCCGGGCCCATTTTTTGCGCATGAAGCCACTGCGTGATATACTTCGCGACGATAACCCTGACTCCGGATTTCGGCCCGGTTCTCTCCGTTCCGGGCCATTTTTTTGTCAGGTGAACGCCCGACTGGAACGGCTCAGCCAGCGCGCCGTACAATCGACTAATCAACAGACCAAACCGCAACTGGTCCGGGACAAGCTGGCGGCTTTGTGGCAGATAACCCTGCACCGCCGCTTGGTTCCGGGCCGGACCTTCCTCGAGCCCCGTCCGGCATCCGTTCGCGGATATACCTGGAACGGGCCGGGGCGCACTTATCCCGTTCTCCTTGCGTTGTTCTGGCATCATCTGGAGGTAGGCGGCGAAAATGGCACCTCATCGAAATACTATCAACTGCGGTTCCCACCGAACAGCTTGCTGGCCGTTAATTCCCTATGTAATTTGCTATCCAGAACGGCACGGAATCTTCCCAATCCTCAGGCAGCTGTTCACCGTAGCGCCGCTCGATGTCCTGGGTATATACTTCTCCCGAAATGCACTTTGTTGTCCTGTGGGGGATTGCGAGGTTGAGTCATGCCACATAAAACCGAGAAAGAAGACCACCCCTACCGACATCGCAAGTTCAAGGCGACACCGGGGCCGCCGTGTGTGGATCTCATGAAAGACGGCAAACTCCTTGTGCCCACCATGCCCAAGCTGGCGCCGCCGCCGCAGGAGATGACGCGCGAGCAGCGCAGGGTGGAGCGTAGCCTGAATCCGCTGAATGGATTCCGAGAATGACTGCGGAAGTACAAAATCCACGAGCTTGAATCCCAGGCGCAGAGGCAGTGGAACCCATTTTGGTGCTGCGTAGAATCTTCGGTGCGAGGATTGTCAAGGGGCGTCCGGTAGCGTACTATTCCACAAACAGACAGCCGCCCGCCGGTCCGCGGCTCGCCGGGGAGTACCCGCACCCAGTACGTGGAAACGCATGCATGAGCGGATCGCTCGCCCCTTCGCGACCATAGGGGACCGAAGGGAACTCCAGCCTCATCAGAGAGGTCCATCACCGGCCACCCGAATCAGGTGTAGACGTGACCTCAGGCATCTTTGAGAACGGCCTCAACGTCGTGCATGTGAGGAAGAGCAGTTGTGGCGATACCATTCAGGTCCAACGCCGCCGTCGGGTGCAGCCACTACTAGACCCCAGTCAGCCAGGACTGAGCCGCTTACGTCACTTGAAACGCAGCTCGCGCGTTTGGCTTATCGAAAATCTCTGACGTAGCACGTCGGCCAAAGCCAGCAGCTTCGGGGACCGTTGGTAAACGAGGTGGCATCGGCTGCGGCGGCAAGTCTCCAGCCGCCGCAGCGGACCAGCGCTGCCTGAACCGTTTTGTTCTCGGCGGCACGGACGTGTGGGAGCGCGATGCGGGCCAGAGCTGTTACGCCGGCGGCGCGGGTTGTGTTGGTCAGCAACTCCCGGTGCGCGTGGTGAGGCCAGGTCTGATTACAGATAAGCAAGTCTCAGCACCTGTGTTTCCGCGACCATCGCGGCTTTCGGAAACGGCTGGTTTAAGTACTGGTCTTTTTGCTGCGTTCCAAGTAACGCGCCAGCTCGTCGCGCGCAAATGTTGGCAGCGACTCGATCCGGTCGTCCGTTATCAAGACTCGGCCCTGAGCAGCCGGCACGATTTCGCCGATACGCGCTGAGGAAATCCCGCAACCACAAAGCCGGTCCATAGCAGACAGCCGAAGGGCAAGCTGGGAGGTCGGCAGCCAAGGGCGGTTTTGACAGCCATTTCTGTACCGCTTCGGAGAGCCAGGTTTTTAACACGGGATAAATTCACTCATGCCTCAACACTGTCGCAGGATCTATGCGGAGCGCTCGGATCGCCGGCACGCAAGTGGCCATAAGCGCTGAGGCAATGAGCACGGCTGCGGCTCCAAGGAAAGCATAAGGATCGATCGCGCTTAGACCGTACAGAAAGCTGGATGCCAACTGGGCTGCGCCCAGACCCACCACAATTCCGATCGCTACGCCGATGCAAGCGACCAGCAGAGTTTCGCCCAGCACCAGCCACAGCACTTTCCGCACTGGGGCACCGAGCGTCACGCGAATACCGATTTCCCTGGTCCGCTGTGTGGTCGAATAAGCCATCACGCCGTAGAGTCCAACCGCCGCGAGCACCATTGCCACTCTTCCCGCCCGTGGCGCTTCAGCAGACGAATCCTGACAATCGCCCACACCGGCGGAACAGGATTGGGTCGATTACTCGGACTACACGTCTCGCAAGCGGCACGAGCGTTCTGAATCGGGTGCATGCCCAAAAAATATATCCCTTACGCTGCTGTGGATTCCAGCGTTAGACTATAGGTGCTGATTTGGCTCCTGGAGTCTTAGATGAAGAATCGAGAGGTGGTTATGAGACTTGCTGTAGCGCTTAGCCTGGTGCCATACGGCTCCAGGTGGCAGAAACTGCTTCCGATTATGATGGCCGTCGCGGCATTCATGCTTCCCATCGACGCTCTTGGCGGTCCCACGGTCACCGCGGTTGTCAACAACTACACCTTTATCCAGTCTGGTTTCTCCAACTCAGGCGTGGCGCCCAGCTCGATCATCGCGATTTTTGGCAGCGGCATGGCCAACGCTCCGACAGGTCCAGTAACGTTAGAATCGAGCGCCGGGCCGACGGGAATCCCGACGTCCCTCAACGGAGCTAGCATCTCGGTTACCGTCGGTGGAAAAACGGTGACGCCGGCGATGTACTACGCGATCCCAACGGTGATCGCGGCTGTCCTCCCGGCCAGTACCCCGACCGGAACCGGAACGCTCACGGTGACCTATAACGGTACGGCCAGCAACGCCTTCTCGATTCAAGTGGTGCCGAGCGCGTTGGGCTTGGATACCTACTATGGGAATGGAAGCGGTCTGGTCACGATGACCGATGCCAAGTCCGGGTCTCTAATCAATTACACGAACTCCGCGTCTCCCGGACAGATTGTCACCCTGTGGGGCACGGGTCTCGGCGCTGATCCGGCGGACAGCGATACCGTCTTTACCACCACGCCGCACGCCGTGAATCAGTCCTCAGTACAGGTCTACTTCGGCGGGGTCCCAGGAAGAGTCACATATGCTGGATCCTCCGGTTATCCGGGACTGGATCAGATCAACGTGATAGTACCGGATCCGGTGGGCTGCAATGTTGCGGTAACAGCGGTGGTCGGAAACGTTGCTTCCAACTTCCCGACGGCTCCAATCGCCCAAGGCGGCGGCGTATGTAGCGATCCGTTGTTTGGAATCACCGGATCTGATTTGAGCATGCTGAGCGGGCAAACCAATGTAAACAGCGCTGCTGTGTTTGTCAGTCAGACGAGCTCTACAGACTCGAGCGGAACGCAGATGATGGTCAGCGCTGCATTGGCCGACTTTCGGCACTACCCGGGCGCCTACGGTGCGTCGAGCGGTTCGATATCGATTGGCAGTTGCATCGTCACCGAGACCCCGAGCGCACCCACCTCAACCGGTCTCGATGTGGGGACCGTTTCACTCATGGGGCCGGCCGGCAATTACACCTTGATGGCCGTGCCCGTGGTTACAGGACTGTACGAGGCGTCGCTGCCGGTCGGCGCAACCACACCCGGAGGAACATTTGTGTTCAATTGGACGGGCGGAGCGATCGTCGGTGCGTCTTCGGTGACGATAACTCTTCCCACTCCGTTTCTGACCTGGACCAATGAGAGCGCGTCAACCACCGTCACGCGTTCGCAAGGGATCCATGTGACCTGGACCGGCGGCTCCCCGGCGTCCTTCGTGATCATCTCGGGTACCTCGAGCCCGCCGGGCGGATTGGCTGCTAGCTTCGTTTGCTATGCACCACAGAGCGCGTTGGAGTTCACCGTTCCCTCCTACGTTACGGAGCTCCTACCGGCGGGCTCCGGGACCTTGGGGTTGGTGAATACGACACCCTACAAACGTTTTACGGCGCCAGGACTCAACTCTGGTGCCGCGTGGGGCTCTAACGGGAATGGGCTGGGTAGCGTAACGTATCAATAGCGTGCAGTCCGAGGAGTTCGCGGGTCTGGCGAAGTTTCCGTGGGGTCGGCATAGAGTACCGGGCCTGGATCTCGCGGATCGGACGTTAGGCTCCGGACGCTGTCACCCCGAAATCGCGGCAGGCGTCCTCTACGGTGGGAAAGAGGCTCAGGATTTTGTCGAGCTTGGTCAGCTCAAAGAGCTTCTGCGGCAGCGGCTGCGCCCCGGCCACCCGTAGCGCGCCGCCCCCTGCCTGCATCGTCGCCGAGCACAACGTCAGAACGCCCAGCCCCGTGCTATCGATATAGTTCACGCCGCTGAGGTCAAAGACTAGCTTCTTCCGGTTCTCGCCCAGCAGCTTTCGCACCAGCACCTCGATGCCTGCGCTCTCCGGCCCAGCCGAGAGTCTGCCGCTGAACTTCAGAATCGTGATCCCCGGCGCCGCCTCTCGGACTTCTGTCTCAAGCATAAGGATAGAGATACAGTAACACCACCGAGCAGTTGCCGCCACGGCAGGTGGACGCGCGGCGGCGAGTACGACCGCGGTCCCGATGGCATCACGGTGAAGGGCGACGAGAAGGCCATGGCGGAAATGCTCGGGCTTCTCGACATCGGCTACAAGGGTTATGCCGGCTTTGAGTTGTGCCATCCGCTTCCCGTGGTGAA
>DASQHA010000186.1:0-4107 GCA_035632335.1 Terriglobales bacterium | reverse complement strand
GTCTGGAACGCTCTATACCAGGTGCGGGATTTTTCTCAGTATGTGAACTGGGTCAGGGCTAAAACCATGGCGGGACACTCGATTGCAGTGCAGAAATCGGATAAGACCACATGGCATTTCAGCGGCATAGCCTCGGGCGCCGAGATTGAATACGAAATCTTCGCCAACCAGCCTGGTCCCTTCGGCGCGCAATTAAACCCGCAGCATGGATTTTTTAATCTGGCGGAGATCCTGATGTACCCGGTGGGCGGCCGCGAGTCGCCTGACGAAATCCGCTTCACCGATCTGCCCGCGGGCTGGCGGATTGCGACCACGCTTCGGGCGCTGGGCGACGGCTTCGCGGCGCAGAACTATGACCGCCTCGTGGACTCTCCGGTCGAGATCGGCCTCTTTCAGGAATCTGATTTTGACCAGGGCGGCGCGCACTATCGCGTAGTCGTGGACGCTGACCCTGCTGACTATGACATGCAGAAGATCGTCCCTGGATTGCGCAGCCTGGTGGCGGCTGCGACTGAGTGGATGGCCGACCAGCCGTATCAAACTTACTTGTTCCTCTACCATTTTCCGCGCGGCCCCGCGGGCGGCGGCATGGAACACGCCTATTCGACCGCCATCGATATCAGCGCCGGCCGCCTGGCGGAAAACCCTGAATCGCTGGCCGACCTGACGGCGCATGAATTCTTTCATCTGTGGAATGTCAAACGCATCCGGCCGCAGTTGCTCGAGCCCATTGACTACACCAAGGAGAACTACACCAGCGCCTTGTGGTTCAGCGAGGGCATGACCACGACCGCCGCGAACGTCATCCGGCTGCATGCCGGTCTGCTGGACGAAGCCCGCTTTCTGAGAAGCATCACGGACGAAATCGCAGAACTGGAGCGGCGTCCCGCGCACCTTACTCAATCCGCCGAACAATCCAGCCTCGATGCATGGCTGGAGAAATACGATTACTACCGCCTGCCCATCCGCAGCATTTCCTATTACGACAAGGGTGACCTGCTCGGTGTGCTGCTCGACCTGCAGGTGCGCGAGGCCACACATGGCTCGGCTTCGATTCGCGGCGTCTTCCAGTGGATGAACGAGAACTACGCTCGCAAAGGGCAGTTCTTTCCTGAAAGCGAAGGAGTGCGCCGTGCCGCGGAGGCGGTCAGCCACACCGACCTGGGATGGTTTTTTCAGAAATATGTCGCCGGCACCGCCGAAATTCCGTGGGATGATTTCTTCAGGAGCGTGGGGCTGCATCTGGCGCGGAAAATGATCTCGACTGCCGATCTCGGATTCGTCGCCACCCAGAATTTTGATGCGGCGCCGATAGTGTCCGCAATCTCTGCCGGCAGCGCGGCCGAGTCTGCCGGGCTCGCAGTGGGAGATGCGATCCTTGAAATCAACGGTCAGATTCCTAACCGCTTTGCCGGGTATGGAGCTTCTTTGCTCCCGGGCGACACCGTGCGCTTGCGGGTCCGGAACTCCGCCGGCGAGCGCGACCTGCAATGGACCGTGGGCACTCGGCAGGAAATCGAGTTGAACCTGGTCGATCTCGACAAGGTCACGCCGGAGCAGAAGGCCCGGCGCGGCGCCTGGCTCAGAGGCGAAACTCAGAGGACGGAAGAGACCCGGCCATGATCCGGACTATCGTCATGCTCGCGTTCTGGGGAATGGCGCTTCCGCTGGCCGCGGTGTTGTGCTTTCCCTGGACTTTTCTGACCGGCGACATTCGCTTCCTGTATCGCGTCGCCATGGGGGCGGCGTGGACCGGGGCGCGGCTCGCCGGCATACGGGTCGAAACCATCGGACTCGACCAGCTTGATCCCAGGCGCACTTATGTCTTCATGTCCAACCACGTCTCCAACATTGATCCGCCCATCATGCTGCCGCTGATTCCGCGCCGCACCTCGGTCATGGCAAAGAAGGAGCTGTTTGACTATCCCTTGCTGGGAAGAACGATGAGGATAGGTTCGCTGGTTCCCGTCGATCGCGGCAATCGGGACGCTGGTATCTCGGCGGTGCGGGCCGCCGCCGCGGTGTTGAAGAAGGGTATCAACATGACGATTTATGTTGAAGGCCATCGTTCCTTCGACGGCAAATTGTTGCCCTTCAAAAAAGGCCCGTTCTATCTCGCCATGGAGTGTGGCGTGCCGGTTGTGCCGGTAACCATTTCAGGTTCGCATTACGTCATGCCCAAAGGGAGATTCGCCATCAAGCCCGGGACCGTCACGCTCACGTTCCATCCTCCCATCGAACCGGAAAACTTCGGCAGCCGCGAAGAACTGATGCGGAAGGTGCGGCGAGCCATCGACAGCGGCTTGCCGGAAGAGTTGCAGGAAGGCGCTTCTCCGGAGGCCGCGGAATCCCCCTTGGTCAATCCTTCGACGCTTTAGCTCGCACCGCCCGCGCGATCTCAGGCAGGCGGCTCAGCAGGGCCGAATATTTCAGCCACAACTTGTGATCAACCGCCGGCGCTCCGCTGACAATGGCGCCGGCCTCGATGTCGCCCGCCACACCGCTCTGCGGCGTCACGATAGCTCGATCGCCGACCTTGCAATGCCCCACCACGCCCACCTGCCCGGTCAGGATGACATGGTTGCCGATCTCGGTGGAGCCGGCGAGCCCCACCTGCGAGGCCAGCAGTGAATGCTCTCCCACGCGAGAACCGTGACCGACCTGCACCAGATTGTCGATCTTGGTGCCGCGACCGATACGCGTCTTCTCCACGCTGGCCCGATCGATGCAGGAATTGGCCTGGATTTCGACGTCATCTTCAATGACTACCGGCTCGGGTTGCATGATCTTGTACCAGTGGCCGGCGTCATCTTTGGCGAAACCAAAGCCATCAGCTCCGATGACCGCGCCGTTCTGCAACAGCACGCGGTTGCCAAGATGGCAGCCCTCGCGGACGACGGCATGGGCATGAGCAAAGAAGTTATCGCCGATCTTGACCCAGCGATAGATGACCACGTGCGCCAGCAGCACTGCATCTCGTCCGATTTCGACGTCCTGGTCGATGACCACATAAGGCCCGATGTGGGCGCCTTCGCCGATCCGGGCTGAAGCATGCACCACCGCGGTCGGATGCACGCCCGGCTCATAAGCTGGCGGCCTGCTGAAAAGCTCCAGAGCGTGCGCGAAGGCAAGGTAAGGATTTTTGCTGCGCAACAAGGCCGCCGGAACCGCCGGGAATTCCTCGCTCACGATCACGGCGGAAGCCCGGGTGGTCCGCGCCGCCCCGGCATACTTGGGATTGGCCACGAAGGTAAGCTGTCCGGGACCTGCGTCTTTGATGCCGGCAACTCCGGTGATTTCCACCTCCGGAGAACCATTTTCCAGGCGGGCGTCGAGAGCAGCAGCAATCTGAGCGAGTTTCATAGGCACTTATCCTGAGAGAAGGGACAGAACCGTGATTGTAACGGAGCGAGAGGGACGGATGCTTTCCGGACCACTGCCATCCTGAGCGGAGCAGCGACGTCGCCGAGCGAAGTCGCTGCGTAGTCGAAGGACCCCTATCAGCTTAACGAATTTTGCTTCCCGCGGGCCATACAAGAGGCCATACCGATTTCAGTGCCGCGACAGGGAAGAGGGTAGGGGTCCTTCGACTGCGCCATCCGATTCGCCAGCGAATCGGATGGCTCCGCTCAGGATGACACCGCACGGTATCGGATCAGGCTAACGAACAACGGCAGGAAATCAGACCAACCCAAAAAGCGACGCTACCAGGTACAGCGCTTCGAGAGCGGCGAGCGAAATCAGCAGGGCCTCCCGCAGCTTCGAACGGGACAGGGCCGTCTGCAATTTACCAGGGTGGGCATGGGCTGGAGCGCCCTCGAACATGCCGCCCGGCATTCCCGCGAACCCGGTAAAGGGCGCCACCGGTCCGATCCGCGGCGCGCTCGGCCTTGCTGGAGCGGCAGTGAAGTACTTCCGCTCCGCCAGAGGAACCTTGGGCAGAGTGATCAGCGATGACCAGCGCGCTAACTGCATGGATCCGGATTTCAAATCGGCTTCGACCGGGGCCGAGGTCAGCTGCAGGGGTGGCAGGCGCTCCGGCGCAACCCGGTCCGCCAGGTTGCGCAGCAGGGATCTCCAGAGCGGACCGGTGACGCTCGAGGGCAA
>DASQHA010000185.1:0-4040 GCA_035632335.1 Terriglobales bacterium | reverse complement strand
CCATCGGTCATGCATCGCGATGGCCGCGCTGATCGCCACCGTGATCACCGCATTCACAATCCGGTCATATACGCCGCGGCGAATCTCGCTCTTTTCCAGCTGGGTCACTCTCTCTTCAACCAGCCGCACGCGCCCGGGCTGGCCGTCGCCATTGCATGTTCCGCCGGTCACCAGTACTGCTTCCGGCGTCCCGGCGCCCGCCACGTAGACGTAATATTGAGGCTCCGAGCCCAGGACACCGGCCACACAAGCCGGCAGATTTACCGCTTTCGCTCCTGCCGTGCTCAGGCTGGTCGAGGGCGATTGCGACCAGTTGAAGTCTGACGAATATTTGGTCGCCGCCATTCCCGCCGTCACTCCGCTTCCCGCCCGCGGTTCATATTTCCCTGACGAAGCGACGTAAGTTATGACCTCGTTGTCGCTCGGCGCCGTGGTGTCTACCGGAACGTTTTGGATCGAGACCGCATTGCTGCTGCTGCCGCACGCTTCCCAGCTGGAGTCCCCATGCAGGCAGACGCCGCTATTCGCTACTCCGTTGCCCAGTTGACCGCTGGGAACAACGCCGCTGATCACATCCGCCTTCACCGCCAGCCCGCTGTCGACGTAGTGCTTGTCGGCGGCCTGGTTTGGCGCTACGGGATCGCCGGGCAACTGGAGCGGGCCCGTCATCGAGTCTCCCGCCTTGCTCACGAACGACCCGCTGCCCGAGGCCAGGACCGCCGAACTTCCCGATCCCAGTAAAGTCCGCACCGCCGCGATCGTGGCTGGGGAAGTTGCAGGCACAATCCAGAACTCAGTCTTTACCGTTCCATCATCAAGCTGGTAAACCACGGTGTAGAACGTCCCTGCCGGTGTGGAACCTGTGTTCGGGACCAATGCTACCGATAGCGTTCCGCCCGCGCCCAGAGTTACACTCTTCCGCCCCGCCGCCACCGCTTGCCCCGAAGACGTGCTGAACGTCGGCCATGAAATCAATAGCGTTCCACCCGCCAGAGTCCCGTCTGCCCGGTAAACTACGTCGCTGATTGTGGTGGTGGCCGGCGACTGCCCCCAGCAAACCCCGACCAGCACAATGGCCAGCAAGTAGAAAAGCCGCCACGCCGGGCGGCGGTGCTCGTCGAACATATTTCCTCCCTTGCCGGGTTTTGCCATCGTGAGACAGGCCTTCCCCTCAACCCAAGAAAGGGAATTCGCCTCGCCAGAAATGTGTAGGTTTTAAAAACTAAGAACTGTGAACTGCGAACCGGGAACTAATGTCTTACTCTCCCGCTCTCACCTGCTCGTCCAGAAACCTCTCCACGCTGCGCAGGTAGACTTCCGCGAAATCCACCACCGGACGCTCTTTCTCGATCAAGTCCTGCGCCGCCGCCGGCGACCAGCCCAGCGAGCACAAAACCGCCAGCGTCATCATCGGCGCCCGGTGCACCCCGGCTGCACAATGGATGAACAGCTTGGTCTCATCCCGTTCCAGCGCCTGGATCGCGAATTCCACACCCCGCTGAAATACCTCGGGAGGCTTGGGCTGAAAATCGTCGTCAATAGGGTTCCACAGCACTTCGATGGCATGCGGTTCCGCCAGCCTGGTGTCGTCGAATTCAATCTGCATGTCGATGATGTGCGTTACCCCCGACTGCGCCACCGCCGCCATGTTGTCCGCCGTCCAGATCCCGCCCCCCACCGCCACCCGGCCAGTCACCCACGTCATGTCCATTCTGAGAGCCCCATGCAGTAAGCGCGGATACGTCACCGGCCGTCCGGCCCGCGTCCCGGCGCATTGCCTGAAGGTCGCGGACACGCGGCCTGCCGCTTGCGACCAGCGGCTCGCCGCCGTCACCCAACTGCTGGCTTTCATTCTAGAACATCCTCCGGGGCAGAAACGCTTCCCTCAGAATCTTCGGTAACGCCCGCTTCCGGCATCGGCGCTTCGGGAAGGCCCAGACTTCGCAACAGGATGGCCGCCAGAGAATCTTCCAGCGGCCGATCGTCGGGGGATGTCGCCGGGTAAAGCCCGATCATCTCGAACAGGTATTTCATACCCAGATAGTGGCCCTTCCCCACTTCTTCCATCGTGCTTTCAACCATGCCCACGGCGCCATTTCCCACCAGATCGCTGATCTGCCGGCGGATTTCCGCCAGGTCGATCGGCTTGCGCGCAGCTTGGGCGGGCGAAGGCGCTTTCGCGCTGGCGGTTCTCGTTCTCGGTTTCGCTTTCTTCATGCTCCCGCTCGCGCCTGCGGTGTGTTTGCGCCCGCCAAACAAAGAAGGCGCGCTTGGCGGCGCGCCCTCAACTTTTCTTTCTCAATCTCTAAATCCAGAATAGCAAGTTGGTTGCTGCAAATGGGACATGCTCTCGCAAGTTTTATTCCCTATGGACAGAAGCAGTTGCAGACATCTATCCGGTTCTTCCCCCTTGACAGTTTTGCGCGCGGGCGACATCGCTGTCCGGCAGCCGGATCAGCAAGCCAGAACCCAGAAAGATTTCCGTCAATCGGTCCAGTGCTTCCGGGAAGCGCCGCCCCACCGTGCGCCGCCAGCAGCCCAGCAGGCGCGCGGTTTCGCTCTGGGTGTAGTCTTGCAGCGCGATCTTCGCAATCAGCTTGTGCTCGAAGCCGCCCAGTTGGGCCAGGCCACTCGCCACATCATGTACGAAGATCACTGCGTCCTCAAAAGTCCCCGCGTGATACGAGGTCACCTGGGTCCGGAAAAACTCCCGTCCCAGCAGCGACGGCAGTCGTCCCACTTCCACCGACAGACGCTGATACCGCCTCAACATGCCCAGGGTCCGGTCCCGGTAGAGCCATAGATCGGGGTCGCGCCCGTTGCCGGGAATTGTTCCGCTCGCCCGATCTGCTTTCCCAAGGGCCCTCGCGCTCGGCGACGAAAAAGGAATGGCCGTCATGCCGTTCCTCCGTTTCCGCAAAACGCCGCCATCTCGCCGGGTTTCGCCTTGTCTTCAAGCTTGTGGTTTCCCGGCAGGCGCGGCCGGCTGGTCACGCGGCGCGGTAAGGGCAAGTCCAGCATCTCCAGGTCGCACGGAGCACAATAGATCGCCTCCGCTCCCTTGAGCCGCAACCACAGCGCCCCGCAACGTTCACAGTACTTCAGTTCCAACTGGATCATTTCCGGATCTTCGATGTTCATGATTGCCTCTCTAGCTTTCAGCTCTTAGCTTTCAGCGGGCAGCCGCTAAAAACTCTCTCGCGCCGCTGGCTGAGAGCTGAGAGCACAAATAAAAAAGCCCTGTGCCGATTACTCGGTCACAGGGCTCGTTTCTCTTACGATGACCTGTTGGGATTATTTAGTTATGAATGCCTGCTAGCGTTCGGATGGGGAACTATCGGCCTTCGCCTGACCTAGGAAACTGTCGGCCGGCGGAAATAGCCCTCCTCATAGCCGGATTTCAGCACGCGGCCATTCTGCACCACGACGCTGAGCCGGCCCGTAAACTGGAGCTCCCGCAATAGCCGCTCCATGGCGGAGGAAAGCATTTCCGCGGCCCGCACCTTGCGGCGGAATTCCACGAAATTGTTCTCCTCGCTCTCGGATTGTGAATTGCTTAACATGGCCTTGTGTGCTCTTGTGAATGAAATTCCCCCTCAAAGAAAAATGGCTATACAAGGCGCTCATCGTATAGCTCCCGATTTCTCAAAGTCAAGAAAATATTTCCTTCCAGATGTTCATGTCCGTGCTTGAATAGCAATACGCTATACATGCGGTGTTATACTTTGGGCATGAAGTTCCGCGCCCTGCAGGAAAATCTCCGCAAAGCGCTGCGCGAGCGCATTGCGGAAGGCGAACTCACCGGCCTAGGCCTGGCCCGGGAAACCGGCTTCCGCCAGGCCCACATTTCCAACTTCCTCAACCGCAAGCGGGGCCTGAGCGTCGAGGGCATGGACAAGGTTTTGCGCGTGCAGCGCCTGTCCATCCTGGATCTGCTCGACCCCGGCGAGATCAACAAGCGCGCCAGCATCGCCCCTCCCAGCGAGGACGCCTTTGAGAACGTTCTCCTGGTCGATGGGGCCGTCGCCGCTCGCCAGCCC
>DASQHA010000184.1:0-5784 GCA_035632335.1 Terriglobales bacterium | reverse complement strand
ACGGCGTTTCACGGGAGTATCGAATTGTTGGAGCCAAGTCCCCATGTAATTCGCAAACCATGGTGTGATCCAAGGCGTAGTAGATGCGTGGCAGGTACTTTCAAATGGCGGCCAGCCGCATTAGAATACAACGAACATCATGCGGGCCGGCACCGTCATCGCGATACTGGTGATTCTCAGTCCAGTCCTTAAAGCCCGGCAACTCCCGATCAAGACATACACCACCGCCGACGGCCTGGCACGTAATCGAGTCAGGAGGATCATCCGGGATTCCAGCGGATTCCTGTGGTTTGCCACGTCGGAGGGGATCTCACGATTCGATGGCTACAAGTTCACGAACTATGGTGTGGAGGACGGCCTGCCGGAGCGAAACGTCACCGACGTGATCGAAACGCGAAACGGCGAACACTGGTTCGCCACGAGTCACGGTCTTTGCCGCCTTCGCGATCGCAGCCCGGCACCGAAATATGCGTCCAAGTTTATCGTGTACCAGCCGTCCGGGCCAGGATCATCGGAGTTTGTCAATGTCCTCGCGGAGGATCGCCAGGGCACGATCTGGTGCGGCACGCGCGGCGGCATTTTCCGGCTCCCGGCGAGCAGGGATCCCAAGTCGTTAAGTTTCATTGACACTGGTATTCCGCAGGCAACGTGGGGCGACGCGGTGGTGCGTGCTCTTTGGGAAGATCGCCTTGGACGGCTGTGGATCGGCAGCGAAACCGGAATTTACCTGCGATCCGCGAATGGTCAGACGGACCACTACACGATGCGGGATGGCTTGCCGAGCGATTTCGTGAATGCCGTTCGAGAGGACTCGGCAGGGCGGGTCTGGGCAGGTACCGAGGCAGGCTTGTGCCAGCTAGTCTCGAAACCCATGCCCGGACAACCCGTGGTTGCCGCTGTCTACACGACTCGCGACGGCCTGGCTAACAATAGCGTGTTGTCTCTTCTGGAAACCTCCGATCACAGGCTATGGGTTGGGACTCGCGGCGGAGTGAGCGAGATCAGCCTTTCTGCTTACCAAGCCAGTCCAGTGTTCCAGAGCTATACCGTTGCAGATGGCCTCAGTGATCGTGAAATTCCCTCATTGGCCGAGGATCGCGAAGGGAATCTGTGGTTGGGAACCGACGGTGGCGGCGCCATGAAACTGGCACGCAATGGGTTTACGACGTATACCACCGCAGATGGCCTGAGCGATGCGCGGGTGACTTCGATTTTTGAAGACCAGAGCGGTATGCTTCACGCGACCAGCGGAGATCTGGTGCGCCTGTTTATTAATCGATTTGACGGAAAGCGTTTTGTCGCGTATCAGCCCCATCTGCCGAAACATATTACGAACCTTGGATGGGGCTGGAACCAGGTTGCGTTTCCGGACCGGACCGGCCGGTGGTGGATACCGACCGGTGAAGGGCTGTTCCGTTTTCCGCCAGGCGGAGCCGGTGAATCGCTAGCGAAGAAGCCGCCTGAAGCTCATTACACTGTGCGGGATTTGCGGGCGGGCGAGAATATTTTCCGGCTCTTCGAGGACTCGCGGGGCGATGTGTGGGTGTCAGTCTCGAACCGGCAAAGGAATGGCCTAGCCCGGTGGGATCGCGCCACGCGATCTTTCCATCACTACTCCGAGGCCGACGGTCTGCCGCCGCTCAACGTGCGGGTTCCCTCCGCGTTTGCGGAGGACCGGCACGGAAATGTATGGGTCGGATTTGCCAGAAACGGAGTGGCTCGTTTTCGCGATGGCCAATTCACGCTTTTCACGATCCAAGACGGGTTGCCCGCAGGCTGGATCTGGGCGCTCTATTTCGATCACCAAGGCCGGCTGTGGATAGCCTCGGAGCGCGGCGGCCTGGGGCGGGTGGATGATCCGGACGTGAACCGCCTGCAGTTTGTCACTTATACGCGCGCCAACGGTCTGTCGAGCAACGAAGTGCATTGCATCACCGGCGATGCCCAGGGTCGGATTTACGCCGGTACCGGTATGGGGGTTGACCGGCTCGACCCGGCAACGGGTGGCTTGCGGCACTACACCAACGCCGATGGCCTGGTTGCTGGCGAAATTCAGGTGGCGTTCCGCGATCGCCACGGAGAGCTTTGGTTCGGCTCGCCGCAGGGCATTTCGCAGTTCATTCCTGAGGTGGATCGCGCCCGCGCACGCGTGCCCATCTTCATCAATGAAATCCGCATCGCTGGCCACCTGCTGCCGCTGCCGGAGCTGGGTCAAAATCACGTGCCGCTACTTGAACTGGCCGCCGGTCAGAACAACCTGCAAATCGATTTCGCCGCGCTTGGCTTTGCTTTAGGGGAAACACTCCGGTATCAGTACAGACTCGAAGGCGCTGACCATGACTGGAGCGCGCCCACCACCCAGCGCAGCATAAACTACGCCAGCTTGTCTCCTGGAACGTACCGTTTGGTGGTGCGGGCGCTTAGTTCCGAAGGGGTTACGACGCCGGAGCCAGCGACGTTCGAGTTCAGCATACTTCCACCCGTATGGCGCAGGTGGTGGTTTCAAGCCACCGGTCTTTTACTGTTCGTGTCTCTTGGTTTTGCCATCCACCGCATTAGGGTGAAGCGGCTGATCGACTTGGAGCGGGTGCGAACCCGCATTGCCACCGACTTGCACGACGACATTGGGTCCAGCCTTTCCCAGGTGGCTATATTGAGTGAGGTGGTGGGCCGGCGCGTGGGCATGGAAGATCCTCAGGTCATCCGAAATTACTCGGAAAAGATCGCGTCAATTTCACGCGAACTAGTCGATTCGATGAGCGACATTGTTTGGTCCATCAATCCAAACAAAGATCATCTCATTGACCTGACACAGCGCATGCGGCAGTTCGCGGGCGAAATGCTTGCCCCCCGGAACATAGAATTCTCCTTCGAGGTCAAGAACGGCAGCGACGATCTGACACTCGATGCCAATGTACGGCGTCAGATCTTTTTGATTTTCAAGGAATGCATGCATAACATGATTCGGCATTCGGGCTGCACGCAGGCGCACATCGAGTTCGGACGGGAAAACAGTTGGCTCAAGCTGGCCATCAGCGACAACGGCCGCGGCTTCGCACAGGTTGCGGCAGCCGGACACGGTGTCGCCAGCATGCGGAGCCGGGCGCTCGCTCTGGGCGGTTCGCTCGACGTGCGGTCAGTCGAGAACCAGGGCGTCCGGGTGGCGCTACGCGTTCCAACAGCTCAGGCCAAGCGAAGAACACTGCCTGAATAGGCAGGGGTATTGGCAGCACACCATGGGCTAACTTGTAAACTGTGGAGTTTCCAAAGCATGTCTCCAATGATTAAGGTTGCGATTATTGAGGATCAGCCCGAAGTTCGCGAAGGGCTGCGCATCCTGATCGACACCAGCGCCGGATTTCGATGCACGAGCAGCGATCCATCCATGGAGCGGGGACTGGAATCGATGGGCCAGACGCCGCCCGATGTGGCGCTCGTGGACATCGGGCTCCCGGGGATGTCGGGCCTGGAGGGCATCCGCCGCATGCGCGAGATCTATCCGAGCGTGCTGGCGCTGATGCTGACCGTTTATAACGATGACGACCGCATCTTCGAAGCCATGTGCGCCGGCGCGTGCGGTTACCTGCTTAAGAATACACGGCCCGAGCGCCTGCTCCAGGCCATCGCGGAAGCGGCTGATGGCGGCGCGCCCATGTCGCCCGAAGTCGCACGGCGGGTGGTTGCGCTGTTCCGGCAGTTCGAGCCGCCCAAATCAGCCGGCTATCACTTGACGGCACAGGAACAGCGGCTGCTGAAACTGTTGGGGGACGGCCATCATTACAAGACGGCTGCCGCGGAAATGAACCTCAGCGTGCACACAGTGCACTTCCACATGCGGGCGATTTACCAGAAGCTGCAGGTGCATTCCAAATCCGAAGCCGTGGCTAAAGCGTTGCGTGACCGGCTGATTCGCTGAGTCTTCTCCCCATCCCCCGCTTTTCGATCGCTACCCTGCCTAAAGTGGCGGCTATTCAGAACCCTCGTCTTCGCTTACTGTCTTTGGAACGGGACACACCGTTGAGAGGGGATGCAATGCAACTTGCTCACCATGAAGCCGCCCACAGGTCAAAGTGGATCGCGCTAGGACCAGCGTTCATGACCATGCGTATCTTCGATCGCCTCGCACCACTGTGGCGCGCCGAAGCCAGGAGTCGGCTTACTCGAAATGTATCGACGGGTATCGCGCTGGCATTGATGTTCATCAACTGCGCGGCCGCCCAACAACTCTCGACGGCGCTGGACTCGAACGCAATCATGGGTTTCGAGACGCCTGCTGGCTGGTTCGTTACGGGTAACAACGCGACCATTCCGACTGAGTCACCGACAACCACACGCACTCAGGGGAAATCTGCCTTAGCGGTCACTATCCCGTCAAACCTGACGAAGCTGACGAGCATGCCGGTGGCGTCGACCGCCACGGCCCTGGCCGGCGTGGGCAATAGCGGGGCGATCTTTCAGGTAGATGTCATGCTGCCGCTCCAGCAGGGGAATTCGAACAACTCCGGCCAACTGCAACTGTTCGTCAACTCCCCTTCGCGCGGGCTGAGCAAGGTGCTCGTCGGAAGCGTCAACTTCAGCGGTTTCCGGCTGGGCACCTATCACACGATGAAGTTCCCCATTCCCCCTGCCATCGGGAGCGCCCTCGGGGCAGCCCCGTTCAACGACCTTACTTTCCAGTTCTTCATCGGTTCGCCGGGAACCGGCCAGGGGACTTATCTGTTTGACAACCTGCGTGTCCATTCGGTTCCGCTGGTGACCGCCACTGCGGGCACCCAGCCGCCGCCGGGCTACGGCGGGTCGGTCGACTTCGTGGTGTTTGGAGGCACGCCGGAGGCGCAACTTTTCGACGCCGCCCCGGTGCAGGTACCGGACAGCTTCCATCTCAAGCTGGGGACTGTGGGCGCGACTACGGTTCAACTCGACCTGGGCTATGACGGTACACCGTCGTTCACCTGTACCTACGATGCGGACACTACGGACGCGACCGGAAAGTCGTACAGGTTGCAGTCGTGCTCCGGAGGCATTCAGGCGGGCGACATTCTCGGCGCGAGTTGGGCAAAACTCACGATCGTGGCCGGCGATCCCTCGATGAAGCTGCGGGCGCAACTCGCCAAGAACCCGGTGGGCGATCAGACAGGCGGCGGCATCATCCCAGCAATGCCTACTTTCTGGGGCGATTTCGATGGCTGCATTCCCGCGGTCGTCGCGGACAAGGCCGTTCCGCCCTACACTTCCCGCTCCGCGACTTGCGCCAGTCAGACTGCCGAAGCAACTCAAATCGCCACCGCCTACGTCAAGAAAATGCAAAACTCCGATCCCGCTCCCAACTGGATCGTCACACCCATGCCCGAGTTCGCTCGCCGGCACGGCGACGGTTCTCCGCACAACAATCTGACGGGGCCGCCACCGCCGAAGGATCCACCCTTCGACGATGAGGGGCACTTGAATCCGGGCGGGGACTGGGACGCGTACTGGAGGGTCTTCGGGAACCTCACCTACGGCACATCAGGCTTCGATTTCACCACACACTTCGATGGAACCGCGGACGCGCACGTGGTGCTCTGGGGCCAGGATGTGGACGCCTTGAGTATCCAGGCGATGGCCGATAGCGACGTGGGTCCCACGAACCTCGGCAACCCAAAAGTGTCCGGCTGCCTTCATGTGTACCTGTTCGGAGCCGAAATACAGGTAACTGGCAGCGGCAACGATGTAAATGATTGCACCCCATCCAATGCCAGCCCATCCATTGGCTTTACGTATCACGCGGGAGATTCGACGAACATT
>DASQHA010000183.1:0-9081 GCA_035632335.1 Terriglobales bacterium | reverse complement strand
GTTTTCTGCTTGGTAGTCCTGCACCGTTGCAGGCGAGATGGTACGCTTCCGGGTTGACTCCCATGCCCCGTCGCCCCCGAACTCAAGCTTTCCACATCGCCATCGACACCGGCGGCACCTTCACCGACTGTGTCTGGGTGGAGCGCGGGCAGGTACGCTTGCTCAAGGTTTTCTCGACGCCGGCCGACCCCTCGCAGGCGATTGTCGAAGCGTTGGGAAAAATCGGCCAGCGTACTTCGACAGTCCTTCTGCACGGCACGACAGTCGGCACCAACACTCTGTTACAGCGAAAAGGCGCGCGCGTGGCGCTGGTGACCACCGCTGGTTTTGAAGACGCCATCGAGATCGGCCGCCAGGCGCGGCCCAAGCTTTACGATTTCTTCTTTGATCGCGTGGAACCGCTGGTGCTTGCCGACTTGCGCTTTGGCATCAACGAGCGTACCGGCAGCGACGGCGAGATCCTGCAGGCGCCCTCACCCCCGGACCTGCGGTCGCTGTCGGAGCGGCTGCAGGAGAAGCATCCCGAGGCCATTGCTATCTCGCTGCTGTTCTCGTTTGCCAACCCAAAAACCGAGAATGCCGTCGCCCGCACCCTGAAGGAGCTCGGGGTGCCTCTGTCGATCTCGCACCAGATTCTCCCCGAGTTCCGGGAGTACGAGCGCACCAGCACGGTGGTAGTGAATGCTTATCTGCAACCGGTAATGCAGCGTTATCTCGAAAACCTCGATCGCACAGTCCAATCCCGTATTTTCGTCATGCAATCGAGCGGAGGGATCACAGCACTCGGTTCGGCGGTACGCGAACCGGTGCGCACCGTGCTTTCCGGGCCGGCGGGCGGCGTGGTGGGCGCGGCGGCCATGGCCCGCCGCAGCGGATTCCAGAAGATCATCTCATTCGATATGGGCGGAACTTCCACCGACGTTGCGTTGGTGGATGGCGAGGCGCGCGCCAGCAACCAGGCCGAGATTGCGGGTTTCCCCGTCGGTGTGCCGATGCTCGATATTCATACTGTAGGCGCCGGCGGAGGGTCGATTGCCCGCTTCGACGCCGGCGGAGCGCTCCGGGTCGGCCCTGAATCCGCCGGAGCCGATCCTGGCCCGATCTGCTATGGCCGCGGCCTGCAGCCCACGGTGACGGACGCGAACCTACTGCTCGGCCGGTTGCAGCCCGAGCGCTTTTTAGGCGGAGACTTCACTCTCGATCTCGAACGCACGCGCCGCCTGGTCGCGGAGTGGCTCAAGCGGAATGGGTCGAAGCTTACGATGGAACAATTCGCTGCCGGAATCATCCGAGTGGTGAACGCCACCATGGAGAAGGCCATACGTGTAGTGTCGATCGAGCGCGGTTATGATCCGCGGGAGTTTGCCCTGGTCGCCTTTGGCGGCGCCGGAGCTCTCCATGGCTGCGAACTGGCGGAAGCGCTCGGCATCCCGCGCGTCATGGTTCCCGCGCTGCCCGGGGCCTTGTCCGCTTTCGGCATCCTGGTGAGCGACGTGGTGAAAGACTACTCCCGCACCGTACTGTGGCGCGTGGCGGAGAAAATCCCCAGGGCCGCGCTGGACCGCGAGTTCGCGAAGCTCCGCCGCCGCGCCCAAAAGGATTTTCGTACCGAGAAATGGAAAGGCGCGATCCACCACCAGCGCAGCGTGGACGTCCGCTATCAGGGCCAGGGATACGAGTTGAATGTCCCTTACACACCCGCCCTGATCCGCGATTTCCGCAGCGAGCACCAGCGCCGCTACGGCTACAACCAACCCATGCGCGAGGTCGAACTGGTCACGCTGCGTTTGAGGGCGACCGTCAAATCGCCGCAATCCCGCGTTGCCCAGGGGAGCGCCTCAGGCCAGGTAGGGACGGGCGTCCCCGCCGGGCCAGGCCGGGCAAAGCCCGGCAAGATTTTCCCTGACAGTGCGCCAGTGTTTTTCTCCGGGAAAACACTTGTTGCCGCTATCCTCCTCCGGGATGCACTGCTGATGGGCAAGAAATATTCCGGCCCTGCCGTGGTTACGGAGTACAGCGCGACCACGGCGGTTCCTCCGGGGATGACTTTCCGGCGAGAGCGCTCGGGAAACTTGATCATTGAGGTCGGTACCCGCTGAAACCTTTAACCGCGAAGGACACGAAGGTACACGAAGGAAACTTCGAGGCTGGGGAGTTTGTGTACCTTCGTATCCTGGGTGGTTGGGGCCAGGCATTGCCCGACTAGGTCTCCCACAGGCCCGCCCGCTACAATACCCACCATGAAACCCAGCATCTTTGTGGTCGAGGATGATCCCGACATTTCCCGCCTGGTGCGGCACCATCTGGAAGCGGACGGATTCGCGGTGAAAGTGTTCGCCACTGGAAACACCGTGATTTCGGAGTCCGAGCGGCAGCGGCCGGCCCTCTTCGTTCTCGACATCATGGTCCCGGGCAAGGACGGCCTCGAACTGTGCCGCCAGATCCGGCAAATCCCCGCGCTCGCGGCCACGCCGGTGATTTTCCTGACGGCCAAGAGCGGGGAAGCGGATCGCATTCTCGGCCTGGAATTGGGCGCCGACGACTATATCCCCAAGCCGTTCAGTCCGCGCGAACTGGTGGCGCGGGTCAAGGCGGTGCTGCGCCGCTTTGAGCGGCCGTTGTCGCAGGCCCCGGTCAAGATAGGCGAAATCGAAATCGATCCCGGCGCCATGACCCTTACCGTGCGCGGCAATCTTGTGACCACCACCGCGACGGAGTTCCGGCTGCTCGATTATTTTGCCCGGCATATCGGGCGGGTTTTCACCCGGGATCAGCTGCTCGATTCCGTCTGGCGCGACACCGCCTACGTGACCCCGCGGTCGGTGGATGTTTACGTGCGCCGCATTCGCGAAAAAATCGAACCCGACCCCGAAAATCCGCGTTATCTGAAGACGGTGCGCGGAGCGGGTTATCGCTTCGAGGCCCCGAAGTGAGGAACAAGCAGTGAGGAATCGGATATTTTTGAAATTGTTGGCTGGCTTTGTCCTGGTTATCGCGGCCGCCACGCTGACCTTCGATTTCTCGATTGACCATGCCTGGAAGGATTCTCTGCTGCAGCAGATCGACCTCAATCTCAGGCAGAAGACGCAGATGTTTGCCAACCATGTGAACGGCGTGGGCGCGCTGTCTACGCTCGATCAGAAGCAGGCATCGGGTTCCACGCAGCTGGCAAGCCTGCAAAATATCGTCACGGAAGACGGCCGGGCCGCCGGGGCACGCGCCACCATTATTGACGCGCGAGGCAAGGTCTGGGCGGACTCCGCGGCTGATCCAGCGTCCATGGAGAATCACGCGCAGCGTTCCGAGTTCGTGGCCGCGTTGAAAGGCGATGTTGGCACCGACACGCGCCGCAGCCGGACCGTGGGCATCCCATTTCTCTATGTGGCCGCGCCCGTGACCGGAGGCGCGGTACGTCTGGCCTATCCTCTTTCCGAAGTGGAAGCGGCGCGGACGCAGGTCCGCCGCCACCTGCTTTTAGGTTCGCTCCTGGCGTTTGTGGTGGCGCTCATCGCTTCCGCCCTCGCAGCGGGGTCCACGGCGCGCCGGCTGCACCATATTGTGCAGTTCGCCGACCGCGTCGCAGCGGGCGATCTGGCGGCGCGTATCGAGGAGCCTTCCGGAGATGAAATCGGGCAGGTTGCCGCCGCGCTCGACCGGACCGCCCGCCATCTGGAAGCCAGTTTCGCGGCGTTGCAGACCAGCCAGCACCAGCTCGAAACCCTGCTCAACAGCATGCAGGATTCGGTGATTGCGGTCAGCGCGGACGATCGCGTGCAGTGGGCCAACCAGGCCATGGACCGGCTGGTCCCCCAGCGCACCCGCAAGAACGCGCCCCTGGTGGAGACGGTCCGCGACCCTGACTTCCTGACCGCCGTGCGGGGGGCGAGCGAGGCCCGCAAGGTGTTTACCGCCCGGGCTGCGTCCATTGTTCCCGGGCGCACGTTTGACGTGACCGCCGCGCCCATGCCCGGCGGTGGCGCGGTGGCGGTGCTGCGTGATCTTACGGAGACGGAACGGATCGAAAAGACGCGTCGCGACTTTATCGCCAACGTCTCGCACGAACTGCGCACCCCGCTGACGTCGATTCAGGGCTATACGGAAACTTTGCTGGACAGCGCGGCGGACAATCACCATTCGCGCGAGTTTCTCGAGATCATCCGCAAGAGCGCCGTGCGCATGTCCCGCCTCACCGAAGACCTGTTGACGCTCGCCAGGGTGGAATCGGGAGAGCAGCGTTTCGACATTCAGCCCACGGCACCGGCCGACCTCCTGCAGGAGGCGGTGCAGAGCTTTCGGGAAATCGCACGGGCGCAAAATGTCGAATTGATTGTCGCGGACCACGCAGTTTCGCAAGTGGGTGCTGATCCCGAGGCCATCCATCAGGTCTTTTCGAACCTGGTGGACAACGCATTGAAATACGCCCAGTCCGGCGGGCGGATCGTTCTGGGATCGCGTGCCGTTCGAGAGGGTGTCGAGTTCTTTGTGCAGGATTTCGGTCCAGGCATTCCTTCAGAGCACCTGCCTCGCCTGTTCGAGCGTTTCTACCGCGTGGACAAAGCCCGTTCGCGTGAATCCGGCGGTACCGGCCTGGGACTGGCCATCGCCAAACACATTGTTCTGGCCCATGGCGGCTCTATCCGGGCCGAGAGCGAGCTGAACCACGGATCGACGTTCCTGTTCACGCTGCCTGGGGCTTAGCGAACGGCTCTCGGCGGGGCCTGGGCGGTTGTCCCTTCGCGCGCGTTGCGTTCCGGGAACAATTAATTTACATCCTGTTAACCAAACGGTTGAAAAAACAACCTATCCTCTGGTATTGACCATCCATAACAGCAACCGGAAAATCAGACAGAATCTGGTGCGGCCAGCCCGGATCGATTCCGGAAGGAATGTGCTTATGAGCACGGCCATTTTGCGAAGCCCGGAACCGGAGTCGCCCTACGCGTACCTGGTAAAGCGCACCATCGAAGCCTGCCGGGTTGCCAAGGAGGCGGCCGCCACCGCCGCTGAAGGCATTGCCACGGCCTCCGGCCCGTTGCTGAATACGCTTCGCGAGCGCGAGAAGGAACTCGACCGCCTGGACATGGAGATCGACGCGGGGGTGACGCAGATCATCACCCAGGTCACCGAGTCGGAAGCGCGCGAGCTTCTGGCTTGCATGAAGTTCATGATCAGCCTGGAGCGCATTGGCGACCTGCTGCTCAGCTTTTCCGGCAGCGCACAGGCAGTCTGTTCCCGCATCGAGCCTCAGGACATTCGCGACCTAACGCATATGGCCACGGTGCTCGAGAAAATGCTGGCCGACGCGGGCACGGCGTTTTCTACCCGCGATGTCAAAAAAGCCGTCGACGTGCTGCGCGCCGACGCGGAGATCGACCGCCTGCGAAACCTGATCTTCCTTCGGCACATCGAAAATCCCGAGAACCTGCAGCGGCATGCCAGTCTGCAGGTGATCTTCATGACCCAATCCCTGGAGCGCGCCGGCGATCATGCCAAGAACCTCGCCGAAGAAGTCTGCCATTTCGTCAGCGGCCACACGGTCCGCCACGTGCTCATGACTTACGACAAGCCTATCGAACAGATGTTTCTGGATTGGCTGCGCCTCCGCGAAGAGCAGTGACTTTCTGGCCTTACGGGTTGTGACGTCTGTCACAGCATTTTCGGATCCGGCAAAACTACAATCTGCAAGCGGAACTCTCATCCATGTTCTCGGGGCGTCTCACTTACGCTACGATTCGCATCCTCGACTGGATCGCGGGCCGCACCCTGCCCGCGGACAATCTCGCGAAACACCTGCGTACCGGACGGCGCGGTGAAGAGGCCGCCTATTTTTATCTTCGACAACAGGGATACACCATGGTCGCCCGCAACTTTCGCTCGCCCAATCGCCGGGGCGAGATTGACCTGATCGGCTGGCACAAAGACATCCTGTGCTTCGTCGAGGTAAAGACCCGCACCTCCCACGAGGTGAAGCCCGCGGAAGCCGCGGTTGATCGCGAGAAGCGGCGCGAACTCCTTGCCGTGGCCCGCGAATACCTGCGCCACCTGCCGCCGTCCTGCCCGTGGCGCCTTGAAGTCATCAGCGTGTATTTCGAGCCGCAATCAACTCGGCCGGAAATCGAACTGTTCCGGAACGTTCCGATCTAGGGGTAAAATAGTCCAGTCCGCGCAGCTGGCGCTGCGCGCCACAGAAGGGGACTGTCAGCGATTGCCTGAACTTCGAAAAGATCCGATCGTGGGCCGCTGGGTCATCATTTCGACCGACCGCGCCAAGCGTCCGACTGACTTCGCCCGCGAGGCGGTCAAAATCAGGGGCGGTTTCTGTCCCTTCTGTTACGGCAACGAATCCAAGACTCCGCCCGAGATCCAGGCGTACCGTCCGAACCCCAACGGGGGGCCGCCACCCGAGCGCGATTCTCCAGGCTGGACCGTGCGCGTGGTGCCCAACAAGTTTCCCGCGCTCGGCATTGAGGGCAACCTGAATCGCCAGGCTGAGGGCATGTTCGACCGCATGAACGGCATTGGCGCGCACGAGGTCATCATTGAAACGCCGGACCACAACGCCAGCCTGGCCAACCTACCCCCCAAGCGGATTGAGGATGTGCTCTGGACGTTCCGCGACCGCATTCTCGACCTCAAGAAGGATCGCCGCTTCAAGTACATTCTGATTTTCAAAAATCATGGAGAAGCCGCGGGCGCTTCGCTCGAGCACGCGCACTCGCAACTGATCGCTTTGCCCATCCTTCCGATTTACGTGAGCGAAGAGATCGAGGGCGCGAAGCAGTATTACATCTACAAAGAGCGCTGCGTCTTCTGCGACGTCATACGCCAGGAAAGCGAGGCCGGGACGCGCGTGGTGGCCGAAAACGCCGACTTCATCACTTTGGCGCCGTACGCGCCGCGTTTTCCATTTGAGACCTGGATTCTGCCCAAACAGCACGAGTCGGCATTCGAGAATTCGTCTTCCCACATGTTCGAAAATCTGGCCAAGGCTTTGAAGACCTTGCTGACCAAGGCCGAGCGCGTGCTCGATAACCCGCCTTACAACCTGGTGATCCATACTTCGCCGGTGCAGGACCCGAACAACGATCACTATCACTGGCACATCGAATTCATGCCCAAGCTGACCAAGACGGCGGGCTTCGAGTGGGGGACCGGTTTCTACATCAATCCCACGCCGCCGGAAGAAGCGGCGAAGTTCCTGCGCGAGGCCGGCGTCGAAGAGACTTCGACCACGGCGGCGGGCTAGCCGGGGCGCTCATAAAGTCGAGACTCCCGTTTGACACCATCGCAGCCGCTTACTAAGATTGCCGACTCGCGAGGCTTCCATGAGACGCTTGATTCTTCTGGTGGTGATGTTCAGTTGGCTGGGCAGCCTTGCCGCGAACCTTCCCGCGCTGATTCAGAACATTCCCAACCGCGCCACCACCAGCCTGGATGGCCCCTGGCAAGCCATCATCGATCCTTACGAAACTGGCTTGAACGCCCGCTTCTATCTGAATGCCAAGGCCAAAGACAAGCATGAGCTCGTCGAATACGATTTTGACAGGTCGGATGCCCTGAACGTTCCCGGAGACTGGAATTCACAGAAGAAGGAGTTGTTCTTCTACGAAGGCCCGGTGTGGTACAAAAAATCGTTCTCGTACCACAAGCGCGAGCACACCCGCGTGTTCGTGTATTTCGGTGCGGCCAACTATTTCACCCGCGTTTATCTCAACGGTCAGGCCCTGGGCGAGCACGAAGGCGGATTCACGCCCTTCAACTTCGAAGTTACCGGCCAGATTCGTGATGGCGACAACTTTCTGGTGGCTGAGGTCAACAACACCCGCCGCCGGGATGCCGTTCCTACTGTAAATACCGACTGGTGGAACTACGGAGGGCTCACTCGCGATGTGACGCTGGCGGAGGTCCCCGAAAGCTTTATTCAGGATTACACGGTGCAACTCGCCAGAGGCTCGAGCAACGAGATTGCGGGCTGGGTGCAACTCAGCGGCTCGACCTCAGCGCAGAAAGTCACGATTGAAATCCCCGAAGCGGGGATCAAACAAAGCTTTGCCACAGACGCGACAGGCCGCGCCGAATTTCGCTTTCCCGCAAAGCTCGAGCTCTGGTCGCCCAATCATCCCAGACTCTACGATGTCTCCGTGTCGAGCGGCTCGGACAAAGTGCACGATGCCATCGGTTTCCGCACCATCGAGACTCGCGGCACTCAAATATTGCTCAACGGCAAACCCATCTTCCTGCGCGGCATCGCCATGCATGAAGAAGCTCCGGTCCGCGGCGGGCGGGCGTTCAGCCCGGAGGACGCGCAGACCCTGCTAGGGTGGGCGAAGGAATTGGGTTGCAACTTCGTACGCCTTACCCACTATCCGCACAGCGAGAACATGACCCGCCTCGCCGATCGCATGGGCCTGATGGTGTGGTCGGAGATTCCGGTTTACTGGGACATCGACTGGGAAAATCCAGCAACACTGCAGAACGCGGAGAACCAGCTGCGCGAGATGATCGCGCGCGACCACAACCGTGCTTCCGTCATCTTATGGTCGATCTCGAACGAGACCCCGGTCAAGCCGGCACGGACCGCGTTTCTGCGGCAACTTGCTGAGGCGGCGCGCCAGCAGGACTCGACCCGCCTCATTACATCAGCGATGAACCACGTTGACGAAGCTGGCCCCGACACCCGTGCGCTCAATGACCCGCTCGGCGAATATCTCGATGTGCTGGGATTGAACGAGTATCTCGGCTGGTATGGCGGGCGTCCCGAAGACGCCGATCGGATGCAATGGAAATTTGCCTGGGACAAGCCGGTCATCGTGAGCGAATTTGGCGCGGGGGCTCCGTACGGCCGGCACGGCGATGCCGACGAACGCTGGACCGAGGAGTACCAGGCCAGCCTTTATCAACACCAGATCACCATGCTGAAAAAAATTCCGGCGCTGGCGGGCATGTCACCCTGGGTGCTGATGGATTTCCACTCGCCCCGCCGCCTGCTGCCCGGCACACAGGATTACTTCAACCGCAAGGGGCTAGTTTCGAATCTGGGACAGCACAAGCAGGCGTTCTATGTGTTGCAGAAGTTCTATC
>DASQHA010000182.1:0-2051 GCA_035632335.1 Terriglobales bacterium | reverse complement strand
CACCTTCCTGTTCGTCACCCACGACCAGGAGGAAGCCATGTCCATGTCGGATTCGATCGCGGTCATGAACGGCGGCCGCGTGGAGCAGGTGGGTACCCCGGAAGAGGTTTACCTGCACCCGGCGACCCGCTTCGTGGCCGGTTTCCTGGGCGCGGTGAACTGGATCGACGGCGTCGGCGTGCGCCCCGAAACCACGCGGCTTTCGCGCTCGGGTCCCGTGAACGGCTACCCGGTGCGCCACGCCACGATCACCCGGACGGTGTTTTTGGGCAACTGCATCCACATCGCCGCCCGCCTCGAGACCGGTGAGGAGGCCGTAGCCGAGGTCTCCCGCGAAGAAGCCCTCTACAACAACGGCGCCTACCGCGTCGGCGAGCCGATCCACGTTTGGTGGAAGCACGACGACGAAATGCGGTTTGCGTGAGGCGGGGCTTACGGACAGCGCAGCGCGAAGTCTATCGCAGCGTTCACAGTCTCAGAGGTAACCGAGTTCGGTTCAAACCGCCACTGTCTGGCGGCGTCAATCGCGCTCGGCGTTAGCAGCGGATGGCCCGAGACGGCTGACGCCGTCTGGACTTCGCCCGTGGCCGGCACCACCTTGAGTTGTAACTCGACTTTGCCTTGAATGCGTGCTTGCTGTGCCAGCGGGGGATACTTCGGAGCGACGAAGCGGCTGAATCGGTACGCCTGAGCGTTTACCAGCTCAGGAACATAGCTCCGCCTGGCTTCTGCTGCGCTGACCGGGCCCCGGTAGTCGGCCAGTAACGAGCGAAAGCTGGGACCGTTCCAAGTTCCCAAGTTTCCTTTGACGGCCGCGGCCAATCCAGCATCGTACCGGCCGGAAGCCAATTCGGGCACCAATTTCTCCCCCGCTCGCTGGAGAATCTGGTTATCCTCCTCGGTGCGGTCGTGAAATATGTCCTTCGAGCCAAACACGCGATTCGTGACCTCCCGAGTGAGGTCCCATAGGCGAACCAACTCGGGATGGGTCGGCTTCATGTGCTTCAGGTTCACGTTCTCGGGAATCGGAAGGCCCAAGGTAACGGAGGAAGAGTCGCACTTCGCCACGATCCCGACGCTGACGGTATCAAGTACACTATCAGCCCGCGCGTATTTCTTGATGGCAGCATCGAGATCCGCTGGTATGACGGCGCACGGGTTGTTACTCTTGACCAGTTGGGTGGGAGACGTGTTCCGGAGTCTCGCCTCAGCGGCCTGAACCATCAGCCGAGGGCAAAATATATTCGTCGGAGCGATGCGGGCGTAACGAATCAGCGAGTCCGGCCCGTCTGATTTCACCTCAAGAACGCGATAGTAGAATGACGGGCCGCAATCAGAAAAAGAAACGGCGACCACGTAAAACTCGGACGGCCCAGGCACCTTCGCAGCCTGAGCGATGGCCGCCGCAATCGCAATGAGGAAGAGCCGCCGACACATCTCGTGTACAGCGTACCTTAGCTGCGCATAATGTTCCACGATGATAGGATTCCGCCATGCCCATGAAGGTTCGCGAAGTGATCCGGCTCCTTGAGCGAAACGGGTGGAAGGAGATGCGCTCCAAGGGCAGCCACCGGCACTTCAAGCATCCCCAGCAACCGTACGTCATCACGGTGCCCGGCAACGAGGGCAAAGAACTGGCGATAGGCACGCTCAACGCTATACTGAAGAAGGCAGGCCTGAAATGATTCTTCGACGCTACCCGCTTGTGATCGAGCCGACGAGTACCGGCTACTCCGCGTTCTCACCCGACGTGCCTGGATGTGCGGCCGTTGGAGACACCGAGGAAGAAACCCGCCGCAACTTCGAGGACGCTTTGGCCGCTCACTTCGATGCCATGCGTGAGATTGGCGAGCCGATTCCGGAGCCCCGCGCTTCGGTGGATTACGTCGAAATCGCGGTATAAGCGGATTTGGGGGGTTCGTGGCACCGGCATTCTTGCCGGTGCGGTTGTGATCCATCGAAAAGCGCACAGGCAGCAATGCCTGTGCCACGGCGCCTACGGCCCCGGCTTCGCCCGCCGGTACTTCTTTGGCAGCATAAGTTGTGCCAGC
>DASQHA010000181.1:0-19325 GCA_035632335.1 Terriglobales bacterium | reverse complement strand
TTTTCCCTCCCGGCGTTAAAAAACGCATCCCTCCAGGTAATGTGACGCTGATCACAGACAGCTATTTCAAGAATATTGATAGTAGCCGTGCGGGCCTTATGGGTTTGCGGTAAAGCTCGGCTTCGACTGACAAGAGTGAGCAATTTTGGACAGAAGCGGCCCGCGTAATTCTTTTAGTCTCGACCAACCCGGAACCAGGGGAGGCCTGTGGCCGTGAAGACATATCGAACTTCGGGACACAACTTGAGACGCAACTCGAGCCCGCGGAGCACTCGGATGAGGCGCAGCAAGACACCAAAACGATTGGCGTTGTCCTTGATCCTGACGTGGGCTGCTGTGTTTCTCGCGGCGCCCGTGGCCGCCGGTGCCGCCGACAAACCCAAGCAGACCCCGGAAGCCCCCTCCACCCGCTACCAGCGAGTTACCGACCCATCGCTCTACGTCGGCGCCGAGACCTGTAAGACCTGCCACGAAGACATCTTCAACAACTATGAGAAAACGCCCCACTTCGTGACCACGCTCGAGAACAAGCGCGGCCCGGAATGGCAGGGTTGCGAAGCTTGTCACGGGCCGGGCAAGGAACATGTGGAGAGCGGCGGCGACAAAACCAAGATATTTACCTTCAAAGGGGCTTCCGCCGAAGCCTCAAGCGCGCGCTGCCTCGACTGCCACTCTTACGGAGAAGAGCACAGTAACTTTGCCCGCTCGGCACACTTGCAGAATAACGTCGGTTGCATCGACTGTCATTCCCCTCACCACGCCAAGGAAAGCGAACACCTGATGAAGGAGAAGCAGCCGCAGCTTTGCTACGGTTGCCATCTGGAAGCCAAGCAGCAGTTCAATCGTCCTTTCCATCACCGGGTGAATGAAGGCATGGTGCAGTGCACCGACTGCCATAACCCGCACGGCGGGTTCCAGACCCGGCAGCTGCGGGCAACGGCCTCCAGTGACGCGGTTTGCTTCAAGTGCCATTCGGAGAAAGCTGGGCCGTTCGTGCATGAGCATCCTCCGGTCAAGACCGAAGGCTGCGTTTCCTGCCACACTCCGCACGGATCCGCCAACCCTCGCCTGCTGAAACGCAGCCAGGTCAATCTGATGTGCCTGGAGTGCCATTCGCTCACCATCGACGCTGGCGCTCCGGCTACTCCGACTTTCCATAACCAGGCCCAGAAGTATCAGGCATGCACGCTGTGTCACGTTGCGATTCACGGATCGAACTTCGATCCTTTCTTCTTCAAATAGGTGGAGCATGGGCAAGGAACACAAACCAGAGCGATCGCTTCGGAATCATCCGCGGAGTTGGGCCTTCGCGAGCGGAGTTGCCTTGCTGGCTTTTGTGGCGGTGACCGGCGCATGGTCCCAGCAGGCCGCGGAGGGAGACGGCATCGACTCCGGCAACTACAACATCAAGCAGTCGGTGGAATTCGGCTACCGCTTCACCGACTTCACCGGGAGCCAGGCTACCTACGGCACCTTCGTGAACCTGCAGCAGGGCCCGCGCCTGCTGGATATGACTCTGGAGATGCGGTCGCTCGACCACCATGGCCTGTTATTCGACCGCCTCTACCTGAGCAACTTCGGATACGGCGGCGATCCCAATAACGTCTCCCGCCTCCGCGTCGGCAAGAACAAGTGGTACGATTTCAGCGCGCTTTTTCGCCGCGACGAGAACGTGTGGGACTATTCTCTGTTGGCCAACCCGCTGAACCCGGCCAGCACCTTTACCAATGCTCCCGCCGGTTTCAATCCCATCATCGGCACTTCGCCGCACCTGTTTAACACCCGCCGCCGCATGGGTGACTACGATCTGACCCTGCTGCCCGATTCGAAAGTGCGCTTCCGCCTGGGCTATTCACGCAATGTGAACGAAGGCCCGTCTTTCAGCACCCTGCACCAGGGCACCGAGGCCCTGCTGCTGCAGAATTACAGAAACACGGTGAACGCCTATCGCCTGGGCGTGGATTTTAAGTTGCTGCCGAAAACCAATATCAGCTACGACCAGATCTTTAATTACTTCAAAGGTGACACCGGACAGACGGACCAGAACCAACAATTCGCACTGGCCAATGGCACTCCAGTGGATATTGGAATCTCGCTGAATGCCGCCGCCAACCAGCCTTGCGGCGGGACCTTTCTTCCGACCGGAGGTATCAATCCCGCATGCAACGGGTTCCTCAGCTACAGCCGCAACGGCCGGGTGCGCACCAGCATGCCCACCGAGCAACTCAGCTTTCAGTCCACCTACTTCAAGAACGTGGACCTCTCCGGCCGTGCCAGCTATACCGGTGGCGACATGAACGTGTTTGGATATCAGGAATTGCTGAGCGGCCGCGAGAGCCGCACCAACCTCAGAAACAATGAGGTTTCCGGCCCGGCGTCGGGCCGCCACGTGGCCGCCACGGTCGACTTCGGCGCGACCTGGCACGTCACCGACAAGTTCCGCATGCTGGATACCTTCACTTTTTCCAGCTTCCGGAACCCGGCGCAGTTTGGTTCCTCCAATTGCCAATTCTTTAGCCCCAGTCTCACGACGGCTCCTAATATTTTCAACCCTACGCCCACGGCCGGATGCACATTGCCTGCCGATGGCGTGGTGGGGATCCCGGTGCACAGCACGTCTTCCGCCGCGGACGTCTTTCAGAATTTCTCCAGCCTGCTGCTGAAACAGGACGAGAAGACCAACCTGTTCCAGCTCGAATATGACTTCACCCGCAGGCTGGGCGCGCGCCTGGGCTATCGCTTTCGTCATCGCGCCATCGCCGATTCCGACTTCGAACGCACCGCAGAGCTTTTCTATCCTTCCAATGCGAACCGCGGCGACTGCGCCCTGGTGGCCGGGCTGCTGCCGGCGGGATGCACCGCCAACGGCGATGGCTCGTTCACCTTCAAGACTCCGCTCCCCATCGCGACCGATACCGGCGAAGTTCTGATCAACGAGCATTCCGGCTTGTTCGGGATCTGGGCGCGGCCGACCGATGCCTGGCGCATCAACCTCGATATGGAACTGGCCAGCGCGGACAATTCCTTCACCCGCATCAGCCCGCGGGAATGGCAGGAGTATCGCCTGCGCACCACTTACAAAGTGGCGAGTTGGGTGAATCTCAACGGGTCCGTCAATATTCTGGAGAAACGCAACAACGTTTCCGAGATCAACAATCTGCAACACAGTCGTCTGTATGGAGGGGGCGCGATCTTCGAACCGAACGACCGCCTCTCCCTGGAACTGGGCTACGACTACAGCGACGATTTCTCCCAGATCCTGGTCTGCTTCGTCAGCACCGTGGCGCCGGCCGGGATAGCCAAGTGCCCGGGTTCGACCGTCCTGAGCGAAGAGCTGTCGATCTACACCAACAAGTCACACTACGGTTATTTCGACGTGATGTGGAGGCCCATCCACCGGCTGACCACCCATCTTGGCTACAACGTGACCAGTACGACCGGCAGTGCGCTGTTCCTGAACCCGAACGCTCCCACCGGACCGCTCGACTCGAACTACCACCGCCCTTATGGCGGTTTTGATTACCTGTTCGCCAAGGGCTTGACCGGCAAGGCGTATTGGGGATATTACGGCTATCATGAAGACCCAAGTCTGGTCCCGCAGGATTTGGTTGCGCCGCGGAACTTCCGCGGTAACCTGGTCACGCTTTCCATGCGGTACGCATTCTAGGTCACACTGAAATAGCTGGCGGAATCTTCCGGAGGAACTGTGGCAAAGATTGAGACTGTTCTTACGCGCACTCTACTCGCTACGCTCGCGACGGCAATCATCCTGTGGGGAACGGCACTGGCCGCACAAGATGCCGCCGCCACTTACAAGGCAAAGTGCTCAGCCTGCCACGGCGCGGACGCCAAGGGCGAAACTCCGGTAGGAAAGAAGATGGGAATCAAAGACCTGGCCTCGCCGGAAGTACAGAAGATGAGCGATGACGAAATGACCGCGATCATTGCGGACGGCAAGAACAAAATGCCGAGCTACAAGAAGAGCCTGAAACCGGAGCAGATAAAAGAACTCGTAGGATACCTGCGCTCCCTGGCCAAGAAATAAGATTCAATGCAGGCGCGAGCGTCCGCGCTCGTGCGGCAGCGCCCGAGACGCCTCCGCACTCGCGCCTAATTGAGATCGGGCATCCGATATGCATTTTCCCACGGTATGGTTGCTGTCCCTGATCGCTTTCAGCGTGGCGCTGATTGGCGTACTGGCGGCGTGGCCCGGACTGACCGCCACCCGCAGGGGGAAGATTCTCGCATTCCTCGTCCTGTTCCTGTTGCCTTTGCTTTGCATGGCGATGGGCGTCTCTTCGGAATTCGAACGCTCCAAGACCACTTCGTTCTGCCTCTCCTGCCACATCATGGCGTCTCACGGTCGCAGCCTCTACGTGGATGACTCGACCTACCTCGCCGCGGCGCACTTTCAGAACCATCGCGTCCCGGCCGACCAGGCCTGCTACACCTGTCACACCAACTATGCGATGTTCGGCGGGTTCCGGGCCAAGCTGAATGGCTTGCATCACGTCTATGTGCAATATTTCGGCAAGCCCCACGACCCCATTGTTCTTTATGAACCCTACAACAACCGGGAATGCCTCCACTGCCACCTGGGCGCCCGCTCCTTCGAAGAGGGAGCGGTTCATACCGCGGATCCGGACCTGCTTCCGGCGGTGAAGGCCAATAAGGTTTCCTGCCTCTCCAGCGGATGCCATGACGTGGTACACAACGTGGGCCAGTTGAACAACGTGAAGTTCTGGAAGGGAGACTAGTGACCGCAGCGATCAATGAACTCGGGAAACGACTCCGGCTGGCCGGGATGCTGCTGATCATCGGGCTGCTGGTTGAGGCCGTCTGCCTGCTGTGGGCCCGGCCCCTTGCCTTCATCCTTCTCGTCGTAGCCGGCGGCCTGCTGTGCATATCCGGGATTGCGGTATACCTTTATTCGCTGGTTTCCGTCGACCAGGCCGCATCCGAGCGATGACACCCGAATGCCGTCCGCCCGCGTTCGAACCGGTCACAGTGAACGCGTCCAGTTGCAAAATTCACCTGCTGGCGGCGACAATCTTGTGTGCAGCCTGCTCAATCAGACGACGCTCCGGTCTTTCCCGCCGGAAACCCGTTTCAACCCGGCGCCATGGTGCTTTTGACCCTGGGAAATCCTAGAGAGAAATTCTGGGGCCTGGTTCTTGCCTTGACCGCTCCAGGACTCAGCCTCTCCGGCATCGAATTGGGCTCATTCGAAGATCTGATCTCCATGATCAAAGCGGGCGATCCGCCGTCTTTCGGAGTAGTCTTCTTTCCCATGCATCGCATCGAGCGGGTGGAGCTCGATTCATCGGATGGCGGCATCCCTTCGCTTTCTGAACGCTTCACCGCGAAAACCGGCATGCACCCGGCTTCCGTTCTTGCCCGTCATCTGCCGCAGACCTCCATCCGGACGGACCTGAAATGAAGCTCTCTCAACTGCTCACCGCGCCCAACCAACTCACCCTGCTGCGCATGATGTTCGTGCCCTTTATCGTGATTGATCTGGTCGGCGGCCACTACCGATGGGCGCTCATTCTGTTTGTCCTCGCGGGCTTCAGTGACGGTCTCGACGGACTGCTGGCCCGCACGCTCAAGCAGCAGACGGTGCTGGGCCAGTACCTCGATCCCATCGCCGACAAGCTTTTGCTCAGCACCATGTTCATGGTGCTGGCGATTTTGCACAAGATTGCCTGGAAGTACACGGTATTGGTTTTCAGCCGCGATATCTCGATCCTGTTCGCCAGCGCCGTCCTTTACGCCATCGCCGGCCTGCGCGACTTCCGTCCCAGCATCTTCGGCAAGGCCAACACTTTTGCCCAGGTGGCCGCGGTTTTTTTCGTGATGCTGTTCCAGATCAAGCATGACCGCTGGGTCTGGCTGACGCAGACCACGCTGCTTCATGCGACCGTCGCTTTCACCGTGGTGTCGGCGGTGCACTATGTGTTTCTTGTGGGCCAGCGCCTGCACGGCGCCGGCCACGTCTCCGCGGACACACCTAAATCGGCGAAAGGCTCAATTTGACCCTCTTTCTGGTCTCCCCCTAGAATTGACGATCCTGTCCCGGTATTTCTCCACCTTATGGCCCTGCGCCTGTACAACACGCTTTCCGGCAAGATAGAGGAATTCCATCCGCTCAAGAACAATGAAGTGCGGATGTACGCTTGCGGCCCCACGGTCTACGATTACGGTCACATCGGCAACTTCCGGACCTTTGTCGCGGTCGATATCCTGCGCCGCTTCTTTCGTCAGAGCGGTTTCAAAGTGCGCCACGTCATGAACATTACCGACGTGGACGACAAGATCATCCGCAACGCGGCCCAGGAAGGCTTGAGCGTCAAGGATTACACCGCCAAATACGAGAAGGCCTTTCTCGAGGACAGCGCCACCCTGAATATCGAGCCGCCTCTCCTGGTCCGCGCCACCGAACATATCGCGGAGATGGCGCGCTTCATTGCGGAGTTGGAGAAAAAAGGCTTCGCCTATCGCACCGATGACGGTTCTTATTATTTTCGGATTGCCCGGTTTCCCGGCTACGGCAAGCTTTCAAAAAAGGATTTCGCGGGAATGGAAGACGGCGCGCGCGTCGATGTGGACGAATACGAAAAGGACAATGCTCGCGACTTTGCGCTGTGGAAAGCGCCTAAACCGGGGGAGGCGTTCTGGGAAAGTTCCATTGGTCCCGGGCGCCCGGGTTGGCACATTGAGTGCTCGGCCATGTCGATGGAAGAACTGGGAGAGACTTTCGACCTGCATGCCGGCGGAGAAGACCTCATTTTCCCGCATCACGAAAACGAAATCGCGCAGTCCGAGGCTCTGACTGGAAAGCCCTTCGTTCATTTCTGGTTTCACGCCCGCTTTCTTCTGGTTGAAGGCGAGAAAATGTCCAAGAGCGCGGGCAATTTCTTTACCTTGCGGGACTTGGCGCTCAGAGGCTACAAGCCGTCTTCGATCCGCTTGCTGTTGGCGTCCGTGCCCTATCGCCACCAGCTTAACTTTACCTTCGACGGACTCAAACAGATGGCCAGCAACGTGGACAAGTTGCGCAACTTTCAGCTGCGCTTGAAGACCGGCCAGTTCCCTCCCGGCGCCACGGCTTCAGCGCTGGCAGGCGACACCGTTGCGCGCATGACTTCCGCCCTTGAGGACGACCTGAACACCGCGCAGGCCCAGGCAGCTATTTTTGACATGGTGCGCAAAGCCAACGCCGCCATCGACAGCGGACAATTGAAGCAAGAGGATGTGGCGCACCTGCTGGCGGCACTCGACCGGTTTGACGAGATCTTCGCGGTCTTGGGCGACGACGACGCCCCCAAGATGAAAGCCATCCTTGAGTGGGCCCAGGGGGAGGGACGCGAAAAAGATGTCAGCCCGGAACTGCTGGGTGCCGTTGGAGCCCAAGGTCTGTCCGACGCTGAGATCGAAACCCGGATTGCCGAGATGGAAGCGGCCCGCAGGTCCCGGAATTTTCAGGCATCGGACGCGGTCCGCGCCGCCCTGACTTCCGCCGGAATTCTCGTCGAAATCACCAAGGATGGCGTTCGCTGGCGCAGGAAATAGCTAGAGGCCCGGCCGACTTTTCCTCCACTCCGCCTTTCTCAGGTTACGCCGCTGCCTCCGGCTTCCCCATGGGATTGGAGGTGAAGCGTTGCCCCGCGCTGCGATTTGCGTCCACCCCCCGCTCGCATCCAACACCGACATGTAACCTCCCGCAGAGATCTCGAGCGGTCTTACAATCCGCCCTTTGAAATCGACCCGGTCCGCGTGCGTGGGCTCAAACCAGGATGGCGTGATGAAGTCCGAAACCAGCACCCCGCCGATTTCATATCCCATTCGGTCCGCTTCGACCGCGTCGCAGACTTCCAGGGCATAGATCTTTCCGTCATCGCCCTGCGCGCACCAGTTGATCCACGGATCGGCCAGCATTTCGAGCAGTTCGTGGCTCAGCGTAACCGTCCAGGATGCCCCACTCCGGAGATCAAGACCGGCAAATACTTTTCCCAGTGGCGTTCCGCGGCTGGTCAATTCGTGATAACCAAGAGCCCCGGCCTGGTCAGGGTCGTCGGTCACGGAAATCTGCCACCATCCATCCGGAAGAGGCTGATCTTTCTGCAAGAACATCAATTGGCAGTCCAGGCTCCAGTAGGCCTTGAAGTCCAGAGTGACCTGCCGCTGCAAAGCCGGAATCACGGTCGAAACCGCCGTATCAGTCAAACAGGTAGATGCATTGGTAATGGCAACGACAGGTAAAGTCATGAAACGTCCTGAGAACCGAGAACTGCTGACTGACATCTGGTTTCTGGTTTCTGGTTTCCGGTTTCTGGTTTCTGGTTTCGAGTTTCTGGTTTCGGGTTTTGTTGTCGAGGCTTGGTCTCGGGGTCGGTTTCTTGTGATCACCGTAACTTCCGCTGGCTGAGCGCCGCATCGAGAACTGCGTTGCCGCTGGGAGCGCACACCTGCTGATTCCACTGCCGTTTCAGGTCCTTGGGCTGGGGAATGACGGTGTCCTGGCGAGCCGTCTTGGGCGCAGGAGATGAGGCCGATGGAATCAGCGAAGCAAAGCTGCTCACACTGGTGAGGATCAGGTTCACCGCGGCTGTGATTCGAGCGGAAAGCGCAGGATCGCTGATGTGCGCCGCCTGCAGAAGCGCCGGCAATTCCTGGTTCGTCTCCTGAATCATGGTTTCGATCTTCTGCAGGCCGTCGGCGCTGGGACTCGCCTTGTAAGCGTTGTACAGCGCCTGCAGCAGCGTTAGATCTTTACTCGCCTCCGCCGAAATGTTCTGGATTGCCAGGGCCTCGCTGGGAGTCAGCTGCTTTCCCGATTGCAGCGTCGACACCAGCGCCGCAATGTTCAATGCCATCTGGGTAAGCACCGGCAAGTCGGCCAGTGCGACGCTGATCCACTGGGCGCTGCATCCCGTGGCGATCAATGAGATGCTCAAGACAAATGCTAATGCGACTCTGATCATCGATTTTGACTTCATGAGTGCTTCTCCCTTTAAAAATTCATGTTCTGATGTTGGTTTCTGAATGTAAGTCCCCCATCCACGCAGCCCTGCTGTCCGGCGAAACGAAACTCGGAAGTTGCACCGAGCCCGCAAAAACAAAAACGCCACCGGCCGAAGCCGATGGCGATTCCTGATCTGGAAACTTCGAGGTTATTTCAGTGGGCGGACAGGCGCATGCCCGTCCGCTAAGTTATGCTGCCTTCTCGCTGGCCTGTGCCACTCGCAGAATCGTGCTCTCGTCAAAGTGCCGGCCCAGGATCTGCAAACCAATGGGCAACTTTTCACTGGTCTCGCCGCAGGGCACGGAAATTCCCGGAATTCCCGCCAGGTCCGCGGTCACGGTGTAGATGTCAGCCAGATACATGGCCAGAGGATCGTCCATTTTTTCGCCCAGCTTGAACGCCGCCGTAGGACTGACCGGCGCCACAATGGCGTCAACCTTTTTGAACGCCTCTTCGAAGTCCCGCGTCAGCAGGGTGCGAACTTTTTGCGCCTTCAGATAATAAGCGTCGTAGTAGCCTGCGCTCAGGGCATACGTGCCCAGCATGATGCGGCGCTTTACTTCCGCGCCAAAGCCTTCATCGCGGCTGCGCCGGTACATTTCCGAAAGCGTGCGCGCATCCCTCGCGCGATATCCGTAGCGCACGCCGTCAAAGCGGGCCAGGTTCGACGAAGCCTCGGCGGTGGCCACAATGTAGTAAGCCGGAATCGCATATCGGGTATGCGGCAGCGAAACTTCCACAATCTCGCAGCCCTGCTTGGCCAGCTTCTGAATCGCGGCCTCGATTGCGCCACGAACCTCCTTGTCCAGCCCTTCTCCCAGGTACTCTTTGGCAACACCGAGCTTCAGCCCACGTACGGGTTTCTCGAGTTCGGCAACATAATCCGGAACCGGCACGTCGGCCGAAGTCGAATCCATCGGGTCGCGGCCGGCAATCGTCCGCAGCACGATGGCCGCGTCCTTTACCGTTTTCGCGAGGGGCCCAATGTGGTCGAGGGAAGACGCAAACGCGATCAAACCGTAGCGCGACACACGCCCGTAGGTCGGCACCATCCCGACCACGCCGCAGAACGAGGCGGGCTGGCGAATCGATCCGCCGGTGTCCGAACCCAGCGCCGCCACCGCCATGTCCGCGGCCACCGCCGCCGCCGACCCACCGGACGATCCGCCCGGAACGCGGGTAAGATCGCGTGGATTGTGCACCGGCTTCCAGGCCGAGTTCTCATTGGACGAACCCATGGCGAATTCGTCGCAATTCAATTTGCCCAGCACCACGGCGCCCGCAGCCTCGAGCCGTGCCACTGCCGTGCAGTCGTAAGGCGGAACATAGTTGCCCAGAATCTTCGAGCCCGCGGTGGTGCGAATGCCCTTGGTGACCATCACGTCTTTGATTCCGACCGGCACACCACCCAAGGGCGGCAATTTTTCGCCCTTGGCCGCCAGTGCGTCCATCTCAGCCGCTTTGGCCAGCGCTCGCTCTTTCGAGAGAGTCAGGAACGCTCCAATCTTCGGATCGTCGCTCTCGATCTTGGCGTAAAACGACTCCGCCAGCGCGGCCGCGCTGATCTTGCGCTCCTGCACCGCGGAGCGCGCTGCGTCAATGGTAAGCAGGTCGAGATTCATGAAAAATCGGCTATTGGTCTTTGGGGGTCTTTGATCTTTGGCCAAAGACCAGGGGCCAACGACCAACGACGGTTTCCCCGTTATCTTTCAATTACCTTGGGCACTTTGAAGAATGTTCCGTCCGAGTCGGGGGCATTTTCGAGAGCGACCTCGTGCGGCAGGGACTTGCGCAATCCTTCAAGAACATCTTCGCGGCTGGCGTAGGCGAAGCGCTCGCTGCCCTGCTTGGACTGGTCCACGCCGTAACGATCGGAAACCTGTGCCATGGGCTGCACGTTCGTCGTGTCCAGCTCGTTCAGGCTGTCAATGTGGCCAAGAATCGAGTTCAAGTCGCGCACCATGCGGGTGCGCTCTTCCGCGGTCAATTCCAGGTTGCCGAGATCGGCCACGTAGGCCACGTCTTTTTCGGTGACTTTCATGCCCGGGTGGCGCGGGCGCCCTGGCCCGCGGCTTTGTCCCCAATCACAAATTCAATCCGCCTCACGCTTTCAGCCACGTAACGATTGATCAGCGCCAGATATTGTGGCGCCAATGCCTGCAACTCAACCCGCCAGCCCGCGTCCGGAACTTCCACCCGAAGAATTCCCTGGGTGAAGTCGAGGGCGCGCGTACGCGCCGCGACCGCCTGTCCGCAAGCCAACGCCCACGCCAGCAGGGGGCCCTGCCCTGCGGGAGATCGCCGCAGGCTGCCGGCAACGATCTTCTCCAGTCCTGCGCCGACCTGTTCCATCGCTCGCGTCATCAGGAGATCAGATTCTTGGTGGGAACGAGGGTGATTTTATCATTCCCGGGCTTTCTCCCACTTCGAAAACTCCACCCTCAGCCCTATATTTTCAGGATAGCAATTTGCGCGGGAAAAATGGGACAAGGCAGGGAACAATATATTCCTTTTCCGCTCAACCGATTGAAGACGAAACCGGGAAGAACGGCGCTTGACAGTTTTCTGCGCGCCAGTCAGTTCTGCGGGGACGGGCCCGCCGCTACAGGAAACTCTCGCCTCACATACTCCATCGCGCTGTCCTTCGACTGCAATCGGCCTTCGAGCTGGGCATCTTCGACCTGCGAAAGAATTTCCTTGAAGCGCGGTCCGGGCGGGTACCCGGCCGCGATCAGGTCATCGCCGCTGATCAGAGGCCTGGGGCGAATGGCCTCCGGGGGAATCGCGGCAATCCTTTCTCGAGTGAAGTTGTAAGACGTCAGGTCGCCGTGACTGGCCTGGCAGTCCAGCCGGTGCAGTTCGATGTGCTGTTCGAACCGGGGCATGCGCACAAATCTTTTGAAGGTGGATTCCTTCATCTGCGGCACGTGCGAAAAACGCATGTGATTGGCCACCAGGGCCAGAATTTGCTCGGTGTCGTCATTCGAAAACCGCAGGCGCCGGCAGATTTCTTCCGCCATCTTCACCCCTACATCCACGTGATTGTCGAAGCGAATGCGGTCCGGCGCCACGCGGAACGTGGGCGGCTTCCCGACATCGTGCAGGAGCGCCCCCCAGGCCAATGTCGCCGGGCAAGGCTGCGGCAACTCCTGGAGCAGCAGCAGCGTGTGCACAAAAACATCGCCTTCAGGATGGAATTCGGGCGGTTGCTGCACGCCCTTCATCGCGGAAATCTCGGGCAGGACTTCACGGAGCAGCCCGGTTTCGTCGAGGAGTAGGAATGCCTGGCGGGCATGACCTTCGGTGAGCATCTTGCTCAGTTCATCGCGCACCCGCTCGCGTGAGACTTGATGGGCATCGGCCGCCAGTTTCCTGATTGCAGCTAAAGTTGCCGGCTCGATGGTGTATCCGAAGCGTGCGGCAAAGCGCACCGCGCGCAGCATGCGCAGCTTGTCTTCTGCGAAGCGCCGCTCGGGATCCCCGATCGCGCGAATGATTCCGTCGTCGAGGTCCTTGCGTCCTCCGACAAAATCCAGCACCTCGTTGTTGACGGGGTCAAGCAGCAACCCGTTGATGGTGAAGTCGCGACGTTCCACATCCTCCTGTGCGCTTTTGCTGAAGCGTACCTGGTCGGGATGGCGGCCATCGCTGTAACCGATATCGCTGCGGAAGGTGGCGACTTCCACCGTGTGGTTCGCGTCGTGCCTTAGCGGAACCAGCACGACTCCGAACTGCGCGCCCACAGCGTAGGTCTCAGGAAAGATCCGCATTACCTCATCGGGCGTCGCGTCGGTAGTGATGTCGTAATCGGCGGGCTCGATACCGAGCAACAGGTCGCGGACGCATCCGCCAACCAGGTAGGCTTGGTGGCCGTGTGCGCGCAGGGTGCGGACAATCTGCTCGGCAAATTCCTTGATCTCAGACATTCGTATTCCGCTGAACCGGTAGTCGCCCTGCGGGCGACCGGACAGGCGAGGGCGGCTGTCCCCACGCGGTTTGGGATGGCTCAGGCATTCCACTCCGCTCGCAGCCGCTCGCGCTCCTCTTCGGTCCGTCCAAACCATGATTCCGCCACGTCGCGGACCCGTTCGAGCGCGGCCTGCATCTCCGCGTGCTTGCGTTCGAGTTCTTCCGCATCCGCGTCCGGCGAAACTTGGATCAGCGGCGCGCTCACGATCACCGCCCGCGAGAAGGGATATGGGATCGCCATCAGGTCCCAGGCCTTTTCCAGCGTATGCGCCTTTTCGACCCCGATATGAAAAACGTAGATAGGCCGGCCGGTCTTGCGGGCCAGCATCACAGGCCCGGGTTTTGCGACATACCGCGGGCCGCGGGGGCCATCGATGGTAAACGACGAGTCCACACCTTCTTCCATGCGCCGCGCCATGACCGCAAGTCCGCGCAAGCCTCCCCGGGTGGAGCTGCCCTGGGCGGTGGAAAAGCCGAAGTGTTCAATCACGCGCCGGGTCCACTGGCCATCGAAATTTGTGGTGTTCATTACCACCACGCCCCGGTTCCGCCAGTACCAGGTGGCGGGAATGATGCAGCGATGCCAGAAGGCGGAAACCACCGGCACACCCCGCGCGCGCGATTCCCGGTAATGATGCATGCCCAGTTCTTCGAAACGCAGCGTGGGACCAAGCGCGCGAATGACCGCGATGACCGCCGCCGCAATGACCGGGATTTGCATCCGCCGCCAGCGGGAGAGCTGGGGCAGCCGGGTATCGTAGAGCGAACTGACCGGCTCGGTGGCGGGTGGCGCGCTCGGGCTCTCACTCGACATCCCGCATATTGTAGCTCCATGTGGGTCGGACACTCTTGTCCGACGCTTCTGACTTTGATCTAGGTTTGGATTGGAGAAAAGAATAAAAGTCAAAGGCGTCGGACAGGAGTGTCCGACCCCACACTGGACGTTGTGATTTAAACTAAGATGGATGGCTGGCGCTTACATTCTCGGCATTGAGAGCTCATGCGATGAGACCGCCGCTTCCGTGGTGTATGCGGGGGAACGAGTTGTCTCGAATGTAGTCTTCTCCCAGATCGCCGCGCACCAGCCTTATGGCGGCGTGGTTCCTGAGCTGGCTTCGCGCGAACATTTGAAGGCGATTGTGCCGGTTGTCCGCAAGGCGCTGGCCGATGCCGGACAGACCTATCCATCGATCGACGCGGTGGCGGTGACGCAGGGGCCGGGGTTGGCGGGCGCCCTGCTGGTCGGAATCGGATACGCCAAGGCGCTGGCCTTCGCCCTCGACAAGCCCCTGATCGCCGTCAATCACCTCGAGGGGCACATTCATGCCGTGCTGCTCGAAGAACGTCAGACAAATAATCGGGAAATCAATTTCCCCGTGCTGGCCCTGGTCGTTTCCGGCGGACACACTCATCTTTACCTGGCCGAGCAGCGCGGCGAACACTGGTCCTACCAGAATATCGGTCACACTCGCGACGACGCCGCCGGCGAGGCTTTCGACAAAGTGGCAAAGCTGCTGGGACTGGGATATCCCGGCGGCCCCATCATCGACAAGCTCTCCACTCACGGCGATCCCACCGCGGTGAACTTTCCTCCGTCGCAACTAAAGCATCGCGACCGGAAAGATATGAGTGAGGGAACTGCCGAACCGCGCTTCGATTTCTCCTACAGTGGGATCAAAACCGCGGTCCTGCGCTACGTCGAAATCCACGACATGAGGGCTTCGATTGACGCCCGTCGCAAAGCGCTGGCCGCCATTGAGAAGCCGAAGCTGGAGGACTATCTGCGTCATTGCGACCGAAAGACGCTGAACCTGGTGGCTTCGTTCCAGCGCGCCCTGGTGGGCGACCTGGTCACAAAAACTCTGGCCGCCGCCCGGGCTTGCGGCGTGGCCACGCTGTTCGTTACCGGCGGCGTGGCCGCCAACAATGAACTTCGCCAGCGCTTCGAGCAGGACGCGGCCATGGAAGGCTTGCCGGTGTATTTTCCTTCCCGCCCGCTCTCCACCGACAACGCGGCGATGATCGCAGCCGCGGCGTATCCCAAATTTCTGGCCAAGGATTTTGCCGCCATGGATTTTTCGGCGGAAGCGGGGATGGTGCTGCGATGAAGTGAGCCGTCAGCAGTCAGCACTCAGCCATCAGCAGTCAGTTCGTCTGGATTCCGCACACTTTCAGCCAAGCGCCTTGGGACCGAATAGTTTTGGTCCAATCGCTGAGTGCTGAATGCTGATTGCTACATTACTTCCCTGCAGCTTTGACTTTTGTGACCCGGCCTCCCAGCAGCGCCTCAAGCGCTTTGGTCAGCTGGGCTTCGATGTCGATGTCCTTGAAGATGGCGAAGTTGGCCCGGTGCTCCCGGGCATCGAACCCGCTATTTTTCCCGGCCACGATCACGATTGGGATGTCCGCGGTCTCGGGTTGAGCCTTGAGAGCGGTGATCAGTTCGGTCCCGGTCATCCTGGGCATCTGCATGTCCGTGATGATGATGTCGGGATGAATTCGCCTTACGACGGGAAGCGCTTCTTCGCCATTGGTCGCCGATTCCACCGTGTAGCCACGCTCCTCGAGGAATCGGCACACGGTGTGCCGGATGAGCATGGAATCGTCCACAACCAGGGCTACAAGCGGAGTTTGGCTTTTCTCGGACAAGATAATCCCCGGGCGACATTAACAAATTGTTATGGTCGCAACAAGCGTAAAGCCCAGCAGCCGGGTTACCTTCGTCACACAGGTTTGCGTAGCGCCGGCGTCCCGCCGGCTGTCGCGAGGGCATCCTGCCCTCGCCCCGCGAAGTCTCAAATGCAGCGCCCCGTCGCGCCCAAGGGCGGCTCTAAGATTCCTTCGGAAGCTTCGTGTCCTCGATGATCATGTCTTTGAACTCGCTGGATTCAAAGATCTCGCCGCATTCCTTGCATTCCACGAATTCAGAGTCTTCCTCGCGAGCGACGATCTGCACGCGCGGATGCTTGCACGGTGGGACATTGCTTTTCTTCTCGGGAAGTGGAGACGACGAGGATGGAGTCATAAATCCGGGTATTGGGATCCCGCATCGGACGGCCGGGATTTTGCCGGAAATTGGCGGTATTTTAGACCGCCTTCCCCAGTTGTCAAGTCCCTCGGTTGATCTTTAATGTGGGGGAGCGTTCGGCGCCGTGCCAGGGCGACGGCTTCGCCAGGCCAGTGACCGAAGCATGGCCCAATTTCGATTTTCCTCTCGGTTGACCTCGATCCTGCGGCCCCTCGCTGCCTGTTTTCAACCATTGCCTGTAAGAGGTTGCATTGGAGCGGGTTGGCGTCTAATATAGATATATCCGACTGAAAAGGTCGGATTTGCCGGCCATGCTTAAGCTGACCAAAAAGGCGGATTACGGGCTGATCGCCATGAAGCATCTGGCCGAGCATGCCGAACGGGGTGCATGCAGCACCAAGGACGTGGCCGACGCCTACCACATTCCCCAGGAGGCGCTGGCTAAGATACTGCAGCGACTGGTCAAGGCCGGCCTGCTTCATTCGCAGCATGGCACCAACGGCGGTTACACCCTGGCGCGCGATCCGGGAATGATTTCGGCGTTCGAGGTAATCCGCGCGATTGATGGTCCGCTTTTCATCACTTCGTGCGTGACCGTGCGCGGCGAGTGCGACCAGAGCGACCGCTGCAATATCCGGGAGCCTCTGCGGCGCGTCAGCCACGGAATCGAAGAGCTGCTTCGGGGCATCACTATCCTGGAGATGAAAGAAGGGCCCGCCTACCCGGGCGACCGCACAAAGAGCGCAACCGAATTTGTAACCATTGGATAAGCCGGTTCTGAGGAGAGGAATTATGAGCACGGATGTAAAGACGATCCCCCAGGGAACAAACGGACACACCGAAGCCGGGACGCAGGAGCAGCGCACCGCCGCCAATGGCGTGAAGCTGCCCGTCTACATGGACAACCACGCCACCACGCCCATGGATCCCCGGGTGCTGGAAGAAATGCTTCCCTACTTCATGGAGAAATTCGGCAACGCGGCCAGCCGCAACCACTCGTTCGGATGGGCCGGTGAAGAAGGCGTCGAGACCGCGCGGGAGCGCGTGGCTAAACTGATTGGCGCGACCCCCAAGGAGATTATTTTCACCTCAGGCGCTACGGAAAGCGACAACCTCGCCATCAAGGGCGTGGCCGAAATGTACCGGGAAAAGGGCAACCACATCATCACCGCCGTGACCGAGCACAAAGCCGTGCTCGATACCTGCAAGCGGCTGGAAAAGTATGGCTACCGCGTCACCTACATGCCGGTGCAGAAAGACGGCCTGATCGACCTGGAAGAACTGAAGCGCGCCATGGATGACAAGACCATCCTGGTGACCATCATGGCGGCCAACAACGAGATTGGCGTAGTACAGCCGGTCGCGGAAATCGGAAAACTCTGTCACGAGCGCGGCGTGATCTTCCACACCGACGCCACCCAAGCGGTGGGCAAGATTCCGATTGACGTGAACAAGATGAATATCGACCTGATGTCCATCTCGGCCCACAAAATGTATGGCCCCAAGGGGGTCGGCGCCCTCTACGTTCGCCGCAAGAATCCCAGGGTGCAGATTTCCGCCATTATCGATGGCGGCGGCCACGAGCGCGGTATGCGTTCGGGGACCCTGAACGTCCCGGGAATTGTTGGTCTGGGCAAGGCCTGCGCCATCGCCTCGGAAGAGATGGCCAAGGAAGCCTGTACCCTGGCCGGTCTGCGCAACCGCCTGCGCGACCGCATCATGGGCCGTCTGGACGAGGTTTACATCAACGGATCCATGGAGCATCGCCTGCCCGGCAATCTCAATATCAGCTTTGCCTACGTCGAGGGCGAGTCGCTGCTCATGGGCATCAATGACATTGCAGTTTCGAGCGGGTCGGCATGCACCTCGGCAACTCTGGAGCCATCATATGTACTGAAGGCACTCGGTACAGGAGACGATCTGGCGCACAGCTCGATTCGCTTCGGCATCGGACGCTTTAACACCGAAGCAGAAGTCGATTACGTAGCCGACCGCGTGATCGAAACCGTCGAACGGTTGCGCGAGCTTTCGCCTTTGTACGAAATGGCGAAAGAAGGTGTGGATTTGAAGAGCGTCAAGTGGGCTGCCGAGTAAACTGGGCAGCCGCGAAGCGGCGCAAGAGTAAAGCCCAGGGCGCAAGCCCTGGGTAAGAAGTGGCGAGATGACGCAGCCCCGAAAGGGCGAAAGAGGGCTGGCACCACAATCCACTTCACCCGTTGAGGGAGTAGGGTCCTTCGACTCCGTTGATCGGTTGCTTGGCAACCGATCAAGCTCCGCTCAGGATGACATGAGTTTAATTTTTCAGGAGAGGGTCAAAAAATGGCATACAGCGACAAGGTTCTAGATCATTACTCAAACCCGCGCAACGTGGGATCGATGGACAAGAACAGCAACCAAGTCGGGACTGGTCTTGTGGGCGCGCCGGAGTGCGGCGACGTGATGAAGCTGCAGATCAAAGTGAATCCGCAGACCAACATCATCGAAGACGCGAAGTTCAAGACTTTCGGTTGCGGTTCCGCGATCGCATCGTCTTCGCTCGCCACCGAATGGGTGAAGGGCAAGACAGTCGATGAAGCGCTGCAGATCAAAAACACCGAAATCGTGAAGGAACTGGCGCTGCCTCCGGTCAAGATTCACTGTTCGGTGCTGGCCGAAGACGCCATCCGGGCGGCGATCCATGACTGGAAAGCCAAGCAGGGCGCGGCCAAGCCGGCAGCGGTCGAAGCGAAGTAGGCCAGCGTTCGGTAAGAGCGGCGCGTATTGGGACCATTTATGGCAACAGTAACTGAAGAAACGGCCAAGCCGGCGGCTCCGGCCAAGGGCGGCGTCAAGGTCACGGACAAGGCGCTGGCGAAAGTGCGTTCAGCCATCGTCAAGGAAGGCATCTCGCCGGAGCAGGGCGGCCTGCGTCTGGGCGTGCAGGGTGGCGGGTGTTCGGGTCTGAGTTACAACATCCGCTTCGACACCCAACCCCGCGAGCGCGACCGGATCTTCCAGTTCGGTGATGTACGAGTGTTCGTGGATCCGAAATCTTTCATCTATCTGAACGGGATGGTTCTGGACTATCAGGAAACCTTGATGCAGCAGGGATTCGTTTTCGTGAACCCCAACGCATCGAAGTCCTGCGGCTGCGGCACATCATTCTCAGGGTAACCGCGTGGATTTGTGTGGTTGGGTTGTTGTGTGGCCGCGGGCGACTCGCCCGCGAAAGCCTGGAGCGGCAAGGCCCTCCGCGCTCCGGTAAGGTCCTTCGGTCCACCGATCGGAAATCCCTGAGAAACTTTGCTGATGCACGCGCCGGTC
>DASQHA010000180.1:0-3581 GCA_035632335.1 Terriglobales bacterium | reverse complement strand
TTTTTCTGGCCCCGTGCCAGCGCAAAATCAAAGTCAAAGTCAAAGGCGGCGGGCGACGGCGCCCGCCCCACACAGTCAGTAGTTACGGGGTGGCGGCGCGGGGGGCGGCGGGGGCCTGGGCCACCAGTTCCATCAAATCGGTGGCAATCCTGTCGGTAAGATGGCGGGCCACCATATCCTTCTCGTCCAGATAGTCGCCCAGGACGGGGATGACGCCCAGTTCTTCGACCGCGTCCAGGTCCGCAACAATCTGGTTGGCGCCTTCGAGAGCGTATTTCGCCTTCAGCGCCGGAGGCGCCGGGGCGCGATTGATGAGGGCATAATCGAAGATGCGCTTGACCCCGGCATGACGATTCAGGGCGCGGATGTGATCCGACGCGGTCAGTCCCAGACTTTCGTTAGCCTGGGTCATCAGATTCCCCACGTAGACCTTCACCGCCGCGGAATTCACCATGGCCTGGGCGATGCCGGGCACCAGGAGGTTGGGAATAAGGCTGGTGAACAGCGAGCCGGGACCGACCGTGATCAGGTCAGCCCGCGCCATCGCCTCCAGCGTCTCGGGCAGCGGCTTGACGTCGGGTGGATCGAGGAAGAGCTGCTGGATGCGCCCGTTGCTGGCCGTGATCTTGGTTTCTCCACGAACTCTTCGGCCGTCTTCCATTAAGGCTTCGAGCTCGACGTGAGAGGTGGTGGCGGGATAGATGCGTCCCCGGGTGAGCAGAATTTCCGAAGACAGCCGGACGGCCTCGCTGAAGTCTTTGGTCACGGAGGTCAGGGCCGCCAGAAACAGATTGCCGAAGCTGTGGCCTTCGAGCCCCGATCCTTTTACGAAGCGATGCTGAAACAGGCGCGACAGCAGGGCTTCGTCTTCGGAGAGAGCGACGATGCAATTGCGAATGTCCCCAGGCGGGAGCATGTTGAGCTCTTTGCGCAGGCGTCCGCTGGAGCCGCCGTCGTCGCTGACCGTCACCACGGCGCACAATTCGCTGATCTCAGGATGGTCGGACGGGCCCAGAGCGCTGGCCCGGGTGACGTAACGTTTCATCCCTTTCAGCAGGGTAGAGAGGCCGGTGCCGCCGCCGATGGCGACCACGCGCAGACTGCGAGTTGATAATGCGCTTCCCCGCGACGAACGCTGGGAACGCCGCTGCGAATCAGGCACAGCCACGGCTAGCCATTGTCCTCAGGAATCGCCGACTCCGGGGAGAATTCGGCCCCTGGGTCGGGATACAGCAACTCGGTGAAGCGGGGGTCTTCCGCGAGGTTTTGAAAATCGGAATCGTTGCGCGCCTGGAAGCGCAGCGCGGCATTTACCCGGATCGCCTCGTCCAGATGGCGTAACGAATCCTCCAGATGCCCGGTCAGGCAATCGAGCGCCGCCAGGCCGTAGGCGACATAATCGGCTTTCGGCACCTGCTTGGAAAGCTTTTCCAGATGCTCGCGGGCGGTAACGTAGTCGCCCACATTCATCAACGACACGGCATAGTCGTAGTGCTCTTCCGGACTCTTGAACTGCGTGGCCGAACGCTCCATGTGCTGGTTGCAGGTGTTGAGGTGGACCGAGATGCGGTCCGCCAATTCCTTGCTGGCGCCAGTCACCGCTTTCTGCAGCAGGCCTTTGGCTTTCTCGAACTTTCGCTCCTGGAGCGCGCGCAGTCCGGCCTCATAGTTTTGCACAGCCTGTGCAAAACGCGGATCGTCGTTCAGCGGTTTCTTGGCACTGGTTTTCTGCGCCATTCGCAAAACTCTTCCTGAACTCTTCGTAAGATCTCCTTTTTCATACGCTTGGGGGAAATCGGTTAGGCCCGAACCACAGCCTGCAACCGATTCCGACCTGCGGCTTTGTGACTATTGGTCAAGGAGCCCTGAAAACTACCTGTGGAAAATTCCGAACCGCTTCGAATCTGCAGGTTATACGCGGATTCGCGTCTCCGTCAACTCCGCCTCGGCGGTCCACCTGGGATCAGTTAATGGCAGCCGCTGTCTGCAGGTCTACCTGCTTCCACTCGCCCTTCATGATGCCCTGGCGAATCTGGGCGGCGGTCTTACCCTTTTTGTTCATGGAGTACGAGTAATAGAGCTCTTTGAGGCACACCGAACACTGTGCCCCGTGGATCCCCTCAAAACAGCTATGCAGACTGTTATGTCCCATGCCGCGGTCGCAATAGCAATAGCAGGGTTGCTGGTGCAACACGGCGGGGATTTTGGCCGCCAGCTCGTAAGCGTGACTCTGAAAAGGGTATTGCGCATTACTGCCCCATAATTGCTCACGGCCGAGTATCGGAGGCAGGGTAGTGCCCTTGGCGGGCGGTCCCGCATTGTAATGCGGAGTGGCCCCATCCTGTTGGGATACGGCCCAAGGAGTGGATACGACCCAGACAAGCAGACCCAGGCAGGCAAGGGTCAAAATACGGTTCATCATGATCAGACGCCCTCGTTCTCGTGATTGTAACCGAATTGGAGGTGCCGGCAGTAGTCCCAGGCAGGGTCGGCTGGCGGGACGAACTCAGGACACCACCTTCAACCCGGGCAGCTCGGCCCGTATAATAAAAGCAGTATGCCCGAACCAGGCCGTCCCGCGGATTCGAGTCCCCGCTCCGACAAGATTCCCGCGCCCGTTCCTGCCCGGACTTTACCGGTGCTCTCGGTCTGGCTGCGCGACCTGTTGATCTCGCTGGCGATCTCCGCCTTCATCATAATTTTTCTGTATCAGCCGGTGAAGGTGGAGGGCACCAGCATGATGCCCTCGCTCGACGACCAGGAGCGCATCTTCGTCAATAAGTACGTCTACCGCCTGGAGCCCATCCAGCGCGGAGACATCGTCGTGTTCCGCTACCCGCGCGATACTTCGAAGAGCTTTATCAAGCGGGTGATCGGGCTGGCTGGAGACCGCATCCGCATCGACTCGGGGGAAGTGTTCGTCAACGGGGAAGCGCTCGAGGAAGACTACGTGCCTGCCGCCTACGCCGACCAGCGGTCGTATCCCGAGACCGTGGTGCCTCCCAACAGCTACTTCGTCCTGGGCGACCATCGCACCATGTCGAACGACAGCCGCGACTTTGGCCCGGTCAACAACAGCTTTATCTACGGCAAGGCCGTGTTTGGATATTGGCCCATGGACAAAATGGGAAGAGTCCGGTAGGGCCGCTGTCAGCTAGCAGCCCGCTCTCAGCGAAATCCTGGATCGGACGGGCGGGAGACACGGAATTTACTGACAGACGAAAGCTGACAGCTGAAAAAAATCGAAATCATCTGTTTCGCGATTTCGGTATCCCTGCTAAAATTCTCAAAATCCACTCCCTGGAGTACGAATGCAAGCTACGCTTGCGCTCGAAGACGGCAGAGTCTTTCGAGGCAAAGGATACGGCGCCAAAGGCGAATGCTACGGCGAAGTCGTTTTCAATACTTCCATTACCGGCTATCAGGAAATTTTCACCGACCCTTCCTACTGCGGCCAGATTGTAGTTCTCACCAATCCTGAAATCGGCAACTACGGCACCAATGCCGAAGACAACGAAGCCACGCGTCCGTATATCGAGGGCTTGATCGTTCGCGAGTTTTCCCGAGTCAGTTCCAACTGG
>DASQHA010000179.1:0-10457 GCA_035632335.1 Terriglobales bacterium | reverse complement strand
CATTGTCAATATCTTCCGCCGGCCCGAGTTTGTGGAAGAAGTAGTCGACCAGGCCATCCGCCTGAAGGTGCCGGTGATCTGGATGCAGGAAGGAGTGGTCCACGAAAAAGCCGCGCAGAAAGCCCGCCAGGCAGGAATCGTTGTAGTGATGGACCGCTGCATCCTTAAGGAGCATCGGGCCCGTTTCGGGTAAACCACAACGTTAACGTTTTTAAGCCCGCAAGAAAATCACGGTCGCATCATCATGCAAGCCTTCGCCGTTCGCGAAGGCACGAACATCGGCCAGGATGCTGTCCGCCGAGGCATCAGGTTGCAGCACGTGGTCCCGCATCCGGGCCGCGCCGTATTCTTCGTCCGACCCGCCGGTGGCTTCCGTGATTCCATCGCTGTAGAAAACCAGGCGCGAGCCCTTGGAGAGCTGCACCCGGCTCTCGGAAAATTCCCCGACGCGGAGGCCCAGCGGCAGGCCGCGTTCGCTGTCGAGGAAACGCGCTCCGTGCTCATCGACCAGCAGCGGCCGCAGATGTCCGGCGCTCGAAAAAGTCAACTCCCGGCTCGATGGATTGAGCACCGCCAACAGCATGGTCACAAATTTGCCGGAAGGGAAGTCCTCTACCAGCAAACGATTCAGGCGAGTGAGAATTTCGCCGGGACCAGTGCAGGTCTGCGCCAGCGAGCGCAATATCCCGCGGGTGGCGGACATCAGCAGGGCGGCCGCCGTTCCCTTTCCCGAAACGTCGGCCAGCACCAGCCCCCAGCATCCATCATCGAAGGAAATGAAGTCGTACCAGTCTCCGCCCACCGCGCCCGCCGGGATCGACAACCCGGAGATCGCAAAGCCCGGAATGAAGGGAGAACTCTTCGGCAGCAGCGCCTGCTGGATGGCCCGCGCCTCCACCTCTTCGCGGCTCATGCGCTCGCGCTCGTGGCGTTCCTGCTGGAAGCGCCGTGCATTGTGCACTGCCACGGCGACGTGATCGCACAGGCCCTGCAGCCAGCGCAAGTGCTCGCGGCTGAAGGCGTCCAGGTCGTGATGTGAAGCCGCGAACACGCCCACCAGCCGTCCATCCACCAGCAGGGGGATGGCCACTTCGGAAAGCGTGGAGGCCTCGCATGCGACGTAATAAGGATCCTGCCGGACGTCCGGTGCATAGCGCATCTGCCGGGTGGCGGCGACGTAACCCACCATGCCGTCTTTGCCCACTTTCAGGCGCGAACCCTTGCCATGCAGGGTGCAGCCATGCACGCCCGCCATTTCCAGTTCGCCGCGCGCTTCGTCGTGCAAATAGATATTGGTTTCGACGCAGCAGAACGCTGCCGCTACATCGTCCACAATTTTATTGATCAACTCGTCCAGGTCCAGGATGGAGGTAATCTTCCGCGACCACTTTTGCAGTTTGATCAGGTGTTCAACCAGATCGACTTGCACAGGACTCACAACGGCTGGCTCCGGAACAACATTTCGCGGACTTGTAGCCATGGAATTCCAGCCTCCTTGAAGAATGTGAGAAAAAGGAAAGACCTTACGTAAGACTAGATGCCAGACCCTAGCCGCCGGATTCTGTTTTCGGGGCCCGGGGAACACCCTTCTGGGACCGCCGCCGTTTGATCTCTTCCAGCCGCTCCCGAATGCGCTTTTCCACCCCTTCGCCGGTCGGCCGGTAATAAACGCGATCGGTCAGGTTGTCGGGTAGACACTGCATGTCAGCCACTTTGTCTTCGAGATCGTGGGCATACTGGTAGCCCTGGCCGTAACCTAGTCCTTTCATCAATCCGGTGGGCGCATTGCGCAGATGCAGGGGGACGGCTTCGGCCGCGGTGCGCTCCACATCGCCCAGGATCTCGCCATAGGCGGTGTAGAGCGCGTTGGATTTGGGCGCCACCGACAAGTACACCACGGCCTGCGCCAGCGCCAGGTTTCCTTCCGGCATCCCGAGAAAATCCACGGCATCGCGGGCAGCCATGCATTGCGAAAGCGCGTTGGGATCCGCCAGGCCGATGTCCTCCACCGCCATTCGTACCACCCGGCGGGCGATGTACAGCGGATCCTCGCCGGCTTCGAGCATCCGGCCCAGCCAGTAGAGCGCGGCATCGGGATCGCTGTTGCGCACCGATTTGTGCAGCGCGGAAATCAGGTTGTAGTGCTCTTCTCCGGCTTTGTCATAGCGCAGGACCCGTTTCTGCAGCGCGTCCTGGACCAGTTCGCCGGAAATTTCAGCGCCCACTTCTTTTCCGTCGCGACCCCGGGCGAGCGAGGCCGCCACCTCCAGCACGTTATATGCGCTGCGGGCATCTCCGCTGGAATAGGCTGCGATTTTCTTCAAGACGCCGTCGGCTGCGCGCAGCTTCATCGCGCCCAGGCCGCGTTCCTCGTCGGCGAGCGCCCGCTTCAGGAGCTCGACAATCTGGTCTTCGGTCAGCGGCTTCAGCACATAAACCCGGCTGCGGGAAAGCAGCGCCGAAATGATTTCGAACGAGGGATTTTCCGTGGTGGCGCCAATCAGGCGGATGTTGCCCTTCTCGACGTGGGGGAGAAACGCATCCTGCTGGGCCTTATTGAAGCGGTGGATCTCGTCAATAAAGACAATCGTGCGCGTGCCGTATTGCCGGGCGCGCTCGGCGTCGGCCATGACCTGCTTGATTTCCTTGATGCCGGTGAGCACGGCGGAGAACTCGACGAACTCGGCCTTGGTCATGTGGGCGATGATCTGCGCCAGCGTAGTCTTGCCGGTTCCGGGCGGTCCCCAGAAAATAAGGGAACCGATGTCGTCGCGCTCGATCTGCGTCCGCAGCGGCTTGCCCGGACCGACCAGATGTTCCTGGCCGACAAATTCATCCAGCGTGCGGGGACGCATGCGGTCGGCGAGAGGCCGGGTCCGGTCGCCGGGATTACCGCCGCTCGGAATGGTCTGAAATAGACTCATGACAATCGATTCACCACGGAGGCACGGAGGAAATCGAGAATTTCTTACAGCCTTTGGTTTTCTCCGTGTCCCCGTGCCTCCGTGGTGATTTCATTTCCTCTGCCTCGCCACTTCATACAACACGATACTCGCGGCCACGCCTGCATTCAGCGATTCCACCTGCGGTGCCTGGGGGATGGCCACGACTTCATCCATTTCTTTGATGAGATCGCGGGGCAATCCCGCGCCTTCGCTGCCGATGAAAATAGCCAGCGGCCCGGCCAGTTTTGCCTGATCGAGCGGCGTGCCCTTGTGCGACGCGGTGGCTACCAGTCGCACGCCGTGCTGCCTCATTAAGCTCACAGCTTCAGATAGCTTTCCTCGCGCCAGGGGCAGCCGGAATACCGAGCCTGCCGAAGCCCGCACAACTTTGGGATTGAACGGGCTGACCGTGCCCTCTCCCAAAATCGCGCCGCCAGCCCCGAAGGCCTCGGCGGAGCGCAGCATTGTCCCCAGGTTTCCCGGGTCCTGCACTCCCGCGATAGCCAGCAGCGGCCCCGCCGTAGATCTCGCCAGGACATCTTCGAGCGAAAATTCCTTCCAGCGCGCCAACGCCGCCACGCCCTGAGGGGCATCACTCTTAACCGCGCCGGCAAACAGTTTGTCGGGCAGCAACAGGGTTTCAACCTGGGCGCCGAGTTGAGGGAGCAGCTTTTCCGCCCTGCCCAGGGCTGACTCGCTGAAAAAGACCGCTCGAAACCGCAGGCCGCTGCGAATGGCCTCTTCCAGAATGCGGAAGCCTTCAATGGCGCAATAGCCGTCGGAGGTCGGCTCGCCGCGGGCAAAAGCCCCCCGCAGATCTTTGACCAGCGCATTATGCCGGCCCTCGACGCGGCGCAGGCGGGCATTTGCAAGCCGGCCGCCGGTAGCTGTGGTTTCCTTCATCTTCTTGTAAGTTCGCCCAGAATCATACCTGTTCCTCTCGGCTTTCTGCGCTTTACCATGTTATGTTAGCTTTCTCGATTTCAAGACCTGGGATGGGAAGGGACCAGTAAGTGCGCGTAGAGATTGTCAAGATCAATTGCGATAACCCGGAGGCGTCGCTCATCCGCTATGCCGCGGACCAGATTCGCGCCGGCGAAGTCTTGGGCATGCCCACCGACACTTTTTACGGGCTGGCAGCCGATCCTTTTAACCTGCGCGCGGTGGATCGCGTGTACGACATCAAGTCGCGTTCCCGGCACAAGCCGCTGTCTCTGCTGATCGCTGACGTGGACCAGGCTGAAGAACTGGCGCAGCCCCTGCCGGAAGAGTTTTACGCTCTGGCGCGCCGCTTCTGGCCCGGACCGCTCACCGTGATCGTGAAAGCCTCCTCGCGTCTTCCCCTGAAAGTGACCGCCAACACCGGCAACGTCGCGCTGCGAGTGCCCAAGGCCCCGATTCCCCTGGCCGTGGTACAGGCGGCCCAGATTCCGATTACCGCCACCTCCGCCAACCTGAGTGGAGAGTCCGAGTGCACGACTGCGCTGGCGGTCCGCGACCAGCTTCAAGGCCGTATCTCGATCATTGTCGATGGCGGCACCTCTCCCCGTGAAGTGGCTTCGACCATCATCGATCTCACCGATGAAGAGGCCCGCTGGCGCATCATGCGGGAAGGCGCCATCCCGGCCCAGGAGATTTCCGAGTTTTTCGCCCAAGGATGAACCGAGAAGACGATCGGCGGCCTGCCCCCTGGCCCTTGTGGGTGGTGGCGCTGGCTGCGACCGCGGTCGCGGCCTTTCTCGGGATCACCAGCGTCCGCATCGTGCACGAAGCTGGCTTGCAGCAAGTCGGACCGGCAGACGCGATCGTGGTCTTCGGCGCGGCTGAATATGCCGGACGCCCCTCCCCCGTCTTCCGCGCCCGCCTCGATCACGCCTACGATCTGTTCCAGCGCGGCGCCGCCCCGGTAGTCATCACCACCGGCGGCTCAGGCGCCGATCCGACGTTCAGCGAAGGCGGCGTCGGCCACGATTACCTGATGCGCCGCGGCATTCCCGACTCCAGGCTGATCGCCGAAACCCAGGGCTCCGACACTGCCTCCTCCGCCGAACGGATCGCCGTAATCATGCACGCCAACCACATGCACAGTTGCGTGGCGGTCAGCGACGCCTACCATGTGTTCCGCATCCGCAAACTGCTCGAACATGAAGGGGTAACGGTGGACGTGGCGCCCCGCCCCGACTCTCGTCCCAAGTCGGCCTGGCAGAGGGGAGTCGCAGTGCTGCGTGAAGCCGCCAGTTATCTGGTCTGGAAGCTGGGCATTCCAGGGTAAGCCTCATGAGTGTGGATGCTGGCGTTCCGGCGTAAGCGCAATGTCATCCCGAGCTGTGGAATCTGGCATTCCAGCGCAGCGCGTTGTCATCCTGAGCGGAGCAGACCCCTATAGCATCGACGCCCCGGAAAATCCTGGAATTGACTTTGTCTCACCAAGCGAGCACGCGATAAGCGCGCGTAGCCGATAAACTTATAGGGGTCCTTTGACTCCGCCACGGCTTCGCGAAGCGAAGCCGTTCCTCCGCTCAGGATCACAGCCAGCCCATCTTCTTTCTCAACTCCATAATGTGGGCCACGTGGTGCCGCCCGTGCCACGAATACAACGCCAGGTTTTTCTCCAGCGGCATGACTCCCAGCTCCGGATGATGGAAGGCGCGCTTCCAGTCCTGCGGCTCGAGCGAGCGCAACAGGCGCACCCAGCGATTGTGCAACGAGTCGAGCAGCGACAGCGAGACTTCCAGCGGGGTGGACCGCACATCCGCCAGGTTCGCCCAGCGGTCTTCCATATACGGCTTGATGGTCGGTGTGTCTTCGGTCAACGCCAGCTTGAAGCGGATGTAGGCGTTCATGTGGCTCTCGGGAATATGGTGGACCACCTGCCGCACCGTCCATCCGCCCTCGCGGTAAGGAGTTTCGATCTGCTGTGGCGAAAGCCCTTGCACCGCGGCCCGGAGAGCCGCCGGAGCCTGCTCGATATCGCGGATGAATTGCTGGTGCTGTTCCGCGTCCGGGGGCCCGTCATAAGTAAATTTTCCGATGGGATATCGCGGATCGCTCATCTGTGACTCCTCCACTCGCGGGCGGGTCGTCCGCGACCACATGACCCTCTGCACGATTAACAGGAAAGGCGGGAGAAAAGCAACGGAGGAATCAGGATCTGCGAAAGATTCACGCACAGCTGGTGTTCGGAAATGTCAGGAACCCGTTGGCGTTCCGGCTAGCGTACCAGCGCAAGAATGCGCACCGGAGCCGTTGCTCCACCAGCCACTTTCGCGGGGGCGACCATGGCGACCGCGCCGTTGGCCGGCATGCGATCGAGATTGGCCACGTTGGTCAGCAGGTATAGGCCGTGCTCGGCTGCATATTGATTGACCGCGGATTTTCTGGCCGAACCGTGATCGAGGTTCGCGGTATCGATGCCCAGGCCGAGAGCATTGCGTCCCTCCGCCAGAAAGCGGGCGGCGTCCTCCGAGTATCCGGGAAAGTGCATGCTGCCTTTGGCGTCCGTGTTGCGGTAATTTCTGACCGAGCCCCAGCGCGACCCCCATCCCGTGCGCGCTATGACCACGGCGCCCAGGGGCATCGGCCCATTGGCCTGTTCCCAGCGGGCGATATCTTCAACTGAAATCTGGTAGTCCGGATTGCTCTTGACGCTGGCGCTGACATCGAGCACCACCAGCGGGCCAATCAGCCGGCCGGCCGGAATCTGGTCGACTGTCCACATGCCCCGGCGCAAACGAGCGGGAGCGTCGATGCGGGTGGCGAACTGTTCCGAGGCCTCCGACGAGGAAATCTTTTCGGACAAGGCCACGGTCTCGAGCCGATAGCCGGACTTCTGCGGCTTTTCGAAACCACCTGCCGGCAAGGAATGTGTCAGATCGACAACCTCGCGGAAAGCACCCGGCTGGGTCGCCCCGGGACGATTTTGCGCAAACAGGAACAGCGCCAGGGCCAGGACGGAACCGATGACAAACGTCTGGATCTTCATTACTTCTAACGTCTTTCGTTGCTTTTCAGGTCCCGCCGAGAAAACTCTGGAAACCCAACCAAAGCAGTGAGATGCGAGCATCCTCTCGGGAAGATGCTCTTTCCCGATTCTCCCCCGGAAGGCCACCTCCAGCAAGGCCCACAAGTACATGAACTACCGGGGTAAATCGCGGAATATGGGGGCGATCAGGCCAGCAGGAACGCGGCCACCGCGGCGATCAAGGTCCCCAGGAAGTTAACTGAATCGTTATTAACCAGCCGACGCCTCTCCAGCCAGGCACCCAGAAAACTGTCGGCGAACATGCCCAGGATGGCGGCTCCCCCGGAAATCGGCAGCCACCGCATGGGAAGCAGGCCCCCGAGAACACAGACCGAACTCACGACTCCGGAGGCGACCACTCCAGCCAGGGTTCCAAGCAGGCTCACTGCGCCATCGGTTCCCGGCGGGACCGGGTTCCAGCTGGTAATCAGGCGGGCGTTCTGGCTGTAGGCCTGGCCAATTTCGCTCGAAACCGTGTCGGCGGCGGCCTCGGAAAGGGCAGCCGCCATCGCCAGGAGGAAGAATGTCCGGTGAGGGTCGAGAAGGGAAAGAGCGGCGCAGGCCGTCGCGACGCCAAGGTTCGCGAGCACCTGGGAACCCTTGCGGCCTTCCCGGCGTTCCGCCGTCCCTAACTTCTGTTTGCGCTGGTAGCCCAGCCGGGTCGTGATCCAGGCCAGCGCGAAGACCGAAACCAGGGCCGCAAAAGCCCCCGCGCCTCCACCCAGGTACAGGACAAAGCAGCTGACGGCTCCGACCAGCGCGCCCGAGTTCGTCACTCCGTGCATCCGGTGGGCAAGCAGGGCAAAGGCCAGCGTGAGCAGCGCGGCTATAGCCCAGCGCTCTTCATTTCCAGCAAGACTCAGGCCGGCAAGACTCAGGCCAGCAAAACTCAGGCCGGTCAGGTCGCCGAGTCGGGAGAGGTCATGCACATCGGTCACGATATATGGCGCCGGCGCCCGATGGCATCCCGGTCATCCACAACATATAGCGTAGCTCATCAGGCTATCCCACAGATAGGGCTTGGTCTTCGGATTACCCGTGGCTGCGGCTTGCATCAAAGTCCCCTGGGTAGTCTAAACTGCACTACGCTTGGGCCTTTTCTGCTTCGAGGGAAAATTATGGCAGCCTCTGTCTGGTCGGGATATCTCACTTTCGGCTTGATCTCCATGCCGGTGCGCCTTTTCTCCGGCGCGCGCAGCAGCGGCATCTCTTTCAACATGTTGCATCGCGACGACCTGCAGCGGGTTAAGCAGCAATATTATTGTCCCGCCGACAACAAGGTGGTGGAGCGCAACGAAATCGTAAAGGGCTACGAGTTCCGCAAGGGCGAATACGTGGTCATCGAGCCCGATGAGATCAAGAAGATCGAGCCCCAGACCGCCAAGACGATGGAGATCCTGGAGTTCGTCAAAGCCAGCGAAGTCGATCCCGTGTTCTTCGAGTCGTCGTACTACATGCTGCCGGAAGAAGCCGGACGCAGGCCCTACGGCTTGCTGACCAAGGCCCTCGAGGAGAGCGAGTACGTTGCCATCGCCAAGCTGACCATGCACAACCGCGAGTACACCGTGTTTCTGCGCCCCCACGCCGGCGGACTCATGCTCCATACCATGTATTACGCCGACGAAGTTCGCCAGGTAGAAGGCTTCGGAGCGCCCGAAGTCGAACTGAAAGAGGCCGAAGTTAAAGTGGCTCATCAGTTGATCGAAGCCCTGGCCGCGGAGTGGGACCCGGAAAAGTACCACGACACTTTCCAGGAGAACGTGAAAAAGCTGATCGAGACCAAACTCGAAGGCGGCAAGATCACAGAAGTCGAAAAGCCGAAAAAACTGGCTCCCGTGGTCGACCTGATGGCCGCCCTGAAACAAAGCCTGGCCGAGATGGAAGGAAAAAAGAAGCCGGCCGCGCCGGCCCGGGAAGCGGCTTCTGGAAAGCGGTCAAGAGGGAAGGCGTAGTAGAACAGCACTTGGCAATTGGCATTTAGCACTCGGCACTGGCAACCGGCAATTGAAATTTGCGTCCAGGCCGGCCTCGCCTCCGAGTCATCCAGCGCACCATTGCTCCCTCCATTCTTGAAGGCAGCCTTTCACCTGCAACCAGGCATCAGACTTCAAGGTCAAGGGCCAATTGCTAAGTGCCGATTGCCAATTGCTGTTTTCGTCCGCTGGCGCATATTCCAACCAACCATTAAAATAAACACTCTTTCGGATCATCGTGAGTTCATGGATCGTTCTGGGGTGCGGATGAAGTTTTGGCGCGGGGCCCGCGTATTGGGCGTTCTGACTCTTGGCCTGATCGGCATCAGTTGCGGAGACCAGTATCGTCCCGTGGCCGTGCCCATCATCCCGCCTCCGCCCGATCCCCAGGCGGTTCACTTCGTGCTGGTCTTCAGCATCAACGGCGCCATTGATCCGGGCGCCAGCAGCCGGGTGGACGTTTCCGGTGACACCAACATCGGCGTCGCCCAACTCGGACTGGGGCCTGCCCACGCCGCGCTGCTTCCGAACGGCATCCGGGTGTACGCCGCGAACACCCGCGAGGATTCGGTTTCGTCTTATTCTCCGACCCCGGCCTCGACCGCCACGGTGGTCGCCACCACATCTCTCCCCGCGGGTTCGAGCCCGGTGTTCGTCAACTCCAGGGAAAACGGCGTGGTGTACGTCGCCAACTTCGGGAACAACACCGTCGCGGCGATTTCGACCGCCACCAATCTTGCGTTCAACCCCCTGATCACGGTGGGCTCACACCCGGTTGCCCTGGCCGAAACGCCTGACCAGAAAAAACTCTACGCCGTCAATCAGGGCGACGGCACAGTGAGCGCCATCAGCGTGGTCGACCGCACCGTGACCCAGACCATCGCCACCGGGACGAATCCGGTCTGGGCGGTGGCGCGCTCCGATAGCGCGAGGATTTACGTCCTCAACAGCGGCAGCGGCACCGTATCCACAATTGACACGGTAAGCGACACCCTGCTGAGCTCGGTGCCGGTGGGCGCCGGGGCGAATTACATGGCCTATGACGGCAAGCTGAATCGCCTCTACATCACCAACCCCACGGCCAACACCGTGACCGCGTTGAATATTTCCACGGATCCGCCGGCGGTCCTGTTCGCGACTCCAGTCGCACCCAGCCCGGTTTCCGTAGCCGTGCTGCCTGACGGCAGCCGGGCGTATGCGGTAAGTTTCGCGAAGACTCCGCCCTGCACGTCTGATCCCCTGGATACCCAGCTTTGCATCAGTTCCGGAGTGACGGTCATCAACGCCGGCGACGGCAGCGTCCGGAGCACGGTTCCGCTCGAGCCCACAGTTAACATCACGGCGGCTTCGCAAAGCAGCCCCAATACCACCTTCAACTTTGACAACACCACCTACAACTACACCTTGACGTCTGGTCCCGCTCTCCGGCCGGGCATGAAAATAGTGGTCGCAGGCATGGCCGACGCGGGCAACAACGGCACATTTGCGATTGCCGCCGCAAACGCCGCAACGTTTACG
>DASQHA010000178.1:0-12626 GCA_035632335.1 Terriglobales bacterium | reverse complement strand
GCAACAGCTGTTGCCGCACCGTCGCATCATCGGTCCCCGAAACGGCCGCGCCTTCAATCTGGTAAATGAATCCCCCGCCCGCTTCCGGAGTCACCACGACTCCACTGGGATGGGGATTGCGTTCCACGGGTTTATCGCGGAAGTTGATCCAGTAAGGCGAGAGAAAGACGAACAGAAGAATGAGCGTGACCATTACGTCATATTGAAGGGTGCCGCGCTCGTACGACCACAGAACGAAATCGCGAATTGTGCGCCAGGTCCTGGTCATGGGCACGGCAGGCACTTCGGCAACGGTCGTCGTCATCCTGGCTTCGGTCAAGCTATTTCCTATCAAGTCTAGGCTTTGCCGGTTTAGATTGGCAACCCGCTGACGTTGGGATTGTCCCGGGATTCAGCTTCTGCGAACTTTGCGGCTTAAGATTTGGGACATGAACTGCCGCCCTCGCTTCAGCGCGGGTGAGTCGCCCGCGGCCACATTAAACCAAAAACCGAGACCCAGCTACTCCATACGACAACTAGAATTTCTTTGGTTGGATGCGGTCCGTGCCCATGGCGGGCCGTAGCACTTCCGGAATGCGAACGCTGCCGTCGGCCTGCTGGAAATTCTCGACGATTGCGACCCAGGTCCGTCCCACCGCCAGCCCGCTTCCGTTCAGCGTGTGGACAAGTTCGGTCTTGTTCTTGCCTTCGGGGCGATATCGAATATTGGCCCGCCGCGCCTGGAAGGACTCAAAGTTCGAGCAGGAAGAAATCTCGCGGAACCGTTGCTGGCCCGGCAGCCACACTTCGAGGTCGTAGGTCTTGGCCGAAGAGAAACCCATATCGCCGGTGGACAATGCCATCACGCGGTAATGCAAGCCGAGCTTTTGCAGGACTTCCTCGGCATCATGCGTCAGCTTCTCCAGTTGCTCGTAGGAAGTGTCAGGCCGCGCGAATTTGACCAGTTCGACTTTCTGGAACTGGTGCTGCCGGATGATGCCACGCACATCTTTGCCATAGGAACCGGCTTCACTGCGGAAGCAGGGCGTGTAAGCGGTAAGCGAAACCGGGAGGCGCGCAGCGTCCAGCACTTCGTCGCGGTAAAGATTGGTGACCGGAACTTCCGCCGTGGGAATCAGCCAAAGGTCTTTTTCGCCGTGCGGCACGCGGAACAGGTCGGACGCGAATTTCGGCAAGTTTCCCGTGCCGTACATGGATTCAGAATTCACCAGGTAAGGCGGCAGCACCTCGGTGTAGCCGTGCTCGCGGGTGTGCAGGTCGAGCATGAAGTTGGCCAGGGCCCGCTCCAGTCTTGCACCCAGGTCCCAGTACACAGCGAAGCGCGCGCCGGAGAGTTTGGTGGCGCGTTCGAGATCAAGCACGCCCAGCTCTTCGCCCAGTTCCCAGTGCGGCTTGGGCGTGAAGTCGAGTTTGGGCGGCGTGCCCCAGCGCCGCACTTCAACGTTATCCTCGGGCGTTTTGCCCACCGGCACGCTTTCGTGGGGCAGGTTAGGGATGCCGGCGAGAATATCCTGCAGGCTGGCTTCGAACTCGGCGGCGGCTTTTTCCCGCTGTTGGATCTGCTCCCGCAAATCCTTGGTTTCTGAAATCTGCGCGGTCGCGTCCTGGCCGCTCTTTTTAAGTTTGGCAATTTCCTCGGAGGAGCGATTGCGCCGGGCTTTCATGGTCTCGGCTTCGGTGATGGCGTGGCGGCGCTGGGTATCCACCTGGTGGAAATCTTTTAGCACCTGTGCCGGATCCATGCCGCGCTGGCGCAGCTTCTCCTCGACCAGGGGCAGGTTGTCACGAACGAAGTTGAGATCAAGCATGGAAGCTAACTACTTTACCGAAAAAGAGCCGTGCATTGCACGTCCGGTCGTGGGCGAGTCGCCCGCGGCCTTTGACTTTCAGCTTTTGCCTCCAGGTCTGTGATCTCGCGAGCGAGTCGCCCGCGACCACACCTTCCAACCTATTCCATTCTTGTATTTGGTTCGGCGTCTCGCACCCTGTAAACTACCCCGCAATGCGAACTTCTCCGCGCTCCTTGATTCTGGGATTGCTGCTGTGTCTTGCCCTTACTGGCGCAGGTTTCAGCTCGGCCTACAACGCGCGGCCCAGGCTGGTGGTCGTCATCGTCATCGACCAGTTTCGCGGCGACTATCTGGAACGCTATCGCGACCAGTGGGGCGAAGGCGGCTTTCGCCTGCTGCTCGATCACGGCGCCGACTTCACCGATTGCAACTACGACTACGCCAATACCCGCACTGCGCCGGGCCACGCCACCCTGCTGACCGGGGCCTATACGAACGGCCACGGCATCATCGCCAATGAATGGTGGGATCCGCAGAAAAAGGCCACGGTCGCCGCGGCGGATGACGACCAGACCAAGCTGGTTGGGGTGCCGGGCGGCGCGCCCGGAGCTTCGCCGCATAACCTGCTGGCCGACACACTGGGAGACGAACTCAAATTGGCGACGCAGGGCAAGTCCCGCGTCTTCGGCATCGCACTCAAGGACCGCGCTTCTGTCCTTCCCGCCGGTTTTGCCGCCGATGGCGCCTACTGGATCGACCGCGCAACCGGCGCCTGGATTACCTCCACCTACTATCGCAACCAGCTCCCCAAGTGGGCGCAGGATTTCAACGACAGCAAGCGAACCGAGAAATACCTGAATCAGGATTGGAAAGACAGCCAGGGAAACGTCCTGCGCAGCACAAAGCCGGTCGAAGGGAAAACCGGCAACTTTTATGATGTCGTCGGTTCCACGCCCCTGGCGAATGACTATGAACTCGAGTTCGCGCGGGAGTTGATCACTTATGAAAAGCTGGGCAACGGCCCGGCTACGGACCTGCTGATCCTGAGTTTGTCGGCCAACGATATTCTTGGCCACAAGGTTGGTCCCGATTCCCCGGAGATGCAGGCCATGGCGATGGCGATGGATCGCCAGTTAGCGGGTTTCTTCGAGTTCCTCGGACATCAGATCGGGCTGGCCAATGTATGGATCGCGCTTTCCGCCGATCATGGAGTTGCGCCCCTGCCCAAGGCCGCTGCAGCGTTACACCTTCCCGCGGCCAATGTTCCGGGCGACAAAATGCGCGCCCAGATCAATAGCCGGCTGTCCGCCCGCTTCTCCCACGCGGCGGAATACGTGAAGGCTCTCGACTACCCGGTGGCCTGGCTGAACCCGGATGCCTTTGCCGCCGCTAAAGTGAACGAGCCAGACGCGGAGCGCGACGTAGGCGAGGCGCTGCAACAGGCGGGCCTGCGCGCCTATTACACCCGCTCGCAGCTGGAGCGGGGCGATGCCCCCAACACCGAACTTGGGTTGAAGTATCTGCACAGCTATTCGCCGCTTGGGGGATGGTATGTGCTCGGCGTTCCGCCGCCATTCATCGTCGGCTTTATGGGTGGGACCGATCACGCCACCCCTTACACTTACGACACTCATGTGCCCCTCGCGTTCTACGGGTTCCCCTTTCAGGCCGGGACCTATCGCACCCACGCCGAGCCGGTGGACCTGGCGGCGACCTTGGCCTCGCTCCTCGGCATCAATGCGCCCACCCACAGCATCGGCCGAGTCCTGACCGAGGCCCTGGCGCCGCCCCATCGAGCGCTGAATTCCATTCACGGATTGGACGATCGGGGTATGCCCACGGTGGACGGTCGAGACTTCCGGCCGGAAGGGCCCCGTGCGGGCTCGACAATGGCGAGAGGTCCGCGATGACCGCTTCCGTCCCCACTGCCGGCCCGGATCTCAGCGTTAGCTTTGCCGGCATTCAGTTGAAGAATCCGGTGATTGCCGCCAGCGGGACCTTTGGCTACGGTATTGAGTTCGAAGATGTGGTGCATCTCAACCGGCTCGGCGGTTTCGTGGTCAAGGGACTGTCCGCGGAACCAATGGCTGGAAATCCCCCGCCGCGTTTGTACGAAACCCCGGCGGGCATGCTCAACGCCATTGGATTGCAGAACATCGGCGCCCGCGCCTTTGTCGATGAAAAACTTCCCAAGCTGCGGAAGCTCAAGAATATCGTCGTTTTCGCCAACGTGTTCGGATACACCCGCGAGGACTACGAGCGCAGCATCGAGATCCTGAACGAAGGCGAGGGCATAGCGGCCTACGAGCTGAACGTGTCCTGTCCCAATACGGTGGCCGGCGGCATCCAGTTCGGCAGCGATCCCCGATCGCTGGACGAAGTCGTGAACACCGCCAAGCGGATATCCCGTCGCCCCCTGATTGTGAAGCTTTCGCCCAACGTCACCAGCATTGCGCAGATGGCTTATGTGTGTCAGGAAGCCGGCGCCGATGCCATCTCGCTGGTGAATACATTCGTGGCCATGGCCATCGATCCGGAAACCCGCAAGGCCCGGATCGCCAACATAACCGCCGGGCTCTCGGGTCCGGCGATCAAGCCGATCGCCGTGCGCATGGTTTATGACGCCTCGAAAGCGGTGAATATTCCAGTCATCGGGATGGGCGGGATTTCGACTGCGGCCGATATCGTGGAATTCATGCTGGCGGGAGCCACCGCAGTTCAGATCGGAACCGCCAGCTATTGGGACCCGGTGGCGACGGAGAAGATCGCCGCCGAGCTCGAAACCTGGTGCACCGAACGCCACATCGGGCGCATAGCCGAACTGACCGGCGCCATGGAATAACAGTCGTCAGTCCTCAGTCTTCAGTCGTCAGCGAGCTAAGAAGATGCCAGCGTTGACTGAAGACTGAAGACTGACGACTGATTCACCGCGGCCACACTGCCAGGATCGCGCCCATCGCCAGATAGCACACCAGTTGATAGCCGGTATTGATCAGATACAGGCGGGTGGACTGGTTGCCAAAGAGTTTGGCGGTGAGCTGTACGGTGGTCACAAAAGCCAGCCAGACCGCAAAGCCGATTTTCATCCCGTAGAGCGCGCTGTTCACGGTCGCGAGGTGGATGATTTTTCCCAGAACGAGCGCCGATACCAGGCTGGCGACGAAAGCGATGGCATAGCTCTTGCCCGCGCTCTTTTGCATCTCTTGGAGTTTGGACTTGTCTTCCGGATCGTAGCCCATGGCGATCATCCAGGGCCGGGCGAAGAGCAAGGGCGAATACCAGAGGAAGCCCAGCACCATGGTGGCGAGACCGGCGACTAGCACAGACCACAGATTCACACTCATCAAGGTCATGACGACTTCTCCCTACGGCCGAAATTGAGGCCAGCCATAGTATGCCGAGTTCTTCCGGTTGCAAACTGGAAACCGCCGGCTCGGGGCGGATGCGCCCTGCTACTTTTCGGCCGCCAGTCCATCTAATTAACGGCGCTGATTAAGGCGCTAATCAATGTCGCTATAATCAGATAAGGAGTTATCCATATGGCCAAAGCCACCTTTGCCGCAGGCTGTTTCTGGGGAGTGGAAGCCACTTTCCGCCAATTGCCGGGAGTTACCGCAACCCGGGTTGGATACACCGGCGGGCACTTCGCCGATCCGACCTACAAGGACGTTTGCAGCGATCGCACCGGCCACGCCGAGGCGGTCGAAGTGGATTTCGATCCCGCGAAGCTTTCCTACGAGAAATTGCTGCAGGTGTTCTGGGAAAACCACGATCCCACCCAGCTCAACCGCCAGGGTCCGGACTGGGGATCGCAGTACCGCTCCGCCATCTTTTTTCACACTCCGGAGCAGGAAACCGAAGCCCGGTTGTCCAAAGAGCAACTGGAGAAGTCGGGCCGCTTCAAGAAGCCGATTGTGACCCAGATCGTGCCCGCGGTTAAGTTCCATCCCGCCGAGGATTATCACCAGCAATATCTGGAAAAGCGCGGCCTTGCGACCTGCCACATCAAATAACCATGTAGGCGCGAGCGCCCCCGCTCGTGGGTCCCGTCCACGGACCACGTGGGGACAGCCGCCCACGGCTGTCCGGCGGAGCAACGCTCCGTTCTTTTCCTTACATCAGAACACTGTCGAGCTGCGCTCGACCGGACAGCCGAGGGCGGCTGTCCCCACGTGGCTTCGGGTAGTTCCCCGCATGAGCGGGGCGCTCGCGCCTACATTGCTTGCGCACGCCATCTCCTTCCCATATGCTGCGGTCCATTCATGCCGCACCCGCCCGATGAGCTGCTCTTGCAACTGCTGGCCATCTTCGTTTCCGCGAAGGTGGTGGGAGAGCTGTTTGAGCGGATCCAGCTGCCTTCCGTTCTGGGCGAAATCCTGGCCGGAGCTGCCCTGGGCCCCTTCGCGTTGGGCTGGATCCACCCCAGTGACACCATCAATTCCGTGGCGGAAATTGGCGCGATTTTTGTCCTCTTCAGCGCCGGACTTGAAACCAGTGCGCAGGACCTGATCCGGGTGGGGCGTAAAGCGTTGCTGGTGGCGGTTGCCGGCATCGTGGCGCCCTTCGTGCTTGGCTTCGCGTACATGAAATGGCGCGGGGACGCATCCAGCGAGGCGATTTTCGTAGGCGCCGCCATGGTTGCCACCAGCGTCGGAATCACGGCCCGGGTGCTGGCTGACTTGCATGTACTGGCAACGCGCACCGCCAAGATCATCCTGGGCGCGGCCGTCTTCGATGACATCCTGGGGATGGTGCTGCTGGCAGTGGTAGCCGGTCTGGCGTCGAGTGGCGGACTGGAGTGGGTCCATCTGGGTGTTATATGCCTCGAGGCGGCGGCTTTTGCCCTGTTCATGATTTTCGTGGCGCCGCACATTGTCCGCAAAATCCAGCCCAGGATGGATCGGCTATCCACTCAGCATGCTCCACTGATCGTTGCCCTGGGCCTTTGCCTGGCGCTTTCGTGGCTCTCGGCGAAAATCGGCATGGCGGCCATTATTGGCGCTTTCTTCGCCGGCCTGATGTTTGCCGACTACGCTCCCCGCTGGGATTTGCGCCCCCGGGTCGGAGGCATCACCGAGTTCCTGGCGCCGTTCTTCTTTTTCACTATCGGCTCGCGTCTCGACGTGCATCTGTTTACCGGAAACATTTTGTTGGCCGCGATTGTCATTTCGCTGCTGGCCATTGTGTCCAAGGTTATCGGGTGCGGTCTGCCGCTGTGGCGTGACGGCTGGCTGAGCGCGTTGCAAGTTGGCGTGGGCATGATGCCGCGCGGTGAAGTCGCTCTCATCGTCGCGCTGGTCGGACTGCAGTCGCAGATTGTGTTGCCCTCAACGTATGCCATTGTGGTGTTCATGACGGCGGTGACCACCATCCTGGCGCCGCCGCTGCTGCGCTATCTGTATCGCGGCGAAATGAACCCGATGTAGGCGCGAGCGTCCCCCTCGTGCAGGAAGCCAGCACGAGCCATGTGGGGACAGCCGAGGGCGGCAGTCCCTGCGTGGCCTGTGGAAAGGACGCACGAGCGTGGACGCTCGCGCCTACATTGCGAGCGCGGCTCGACAGATTTTGCCGGATGCGATAAATAGCGGAGCGTTGCTCCGCCGGACAGCCGAGGGCGGCTGTCCCCACGTGGCTTCGCGTAGTTCCCCGCACGAGCGGGGCGCTCGCGCCTCATTGAACCCGCGTATAATTTGCCGTTCTGTTGCTGAGGAGAACTCATGACTCTTTCCGGCCGGGTTGCGCTGGTGACGGGCGCGTCGCAAGGCATTGGACGGGCTTGCGCCTTGAAACTGGCCCAGTCCGGGGCCACGCTGGCGTTGGCCGCTCGCGGCCAGGAAAAGTTGCAGGCGCTGGCGGATGAAATCGTGGCGGCGGGCGGCACGGCCGCTGCGTTTCCCCTGGACGTGGGTGATGAAGAGCAGATCAAGTCCGTCTTCAAGGCCGCCATCGCCCAACTGGGCAAGATTGACATCCTGGTGAACAACGCCGGCATTACCCGCGACCAGCTGGTTATGCGCATGAAGCGCGCCGACTGGGACGCGGTCCTCAACACCAACCTGACCTCGGCGTATCTGTGCACCCAGCAGGCGATCGGGTCGATGCTGAAGCAGCGCTGGGGAAGGATCATTAACATCACTTCGATTTTTGGGCAGACCGGACAAGCCGGACAAGCCAACTATGCGGCTTCGAAAGCCGGGCTGATCGGGCTGACCATGGCCATTGCCCGCGAGGTCAGCTCGCGCAACATCACCTGCAACGCCGTTGCCCCGGGCTTCATTGAGACCGCGATGACTTCCGGCCTGGGCGACGATTTCAAGCAGAACGCGGTGAAGATGATCCCGCTGGGACGCGTGGGCACGCCTGAAGATGTTGCGAACGCCGTGGCGTTTCTGGCGTCGGAGGAAGCTTCGTATATCACCGGGCACGTGCTGAATGTGAACGGCGGCATGCTAATGGGCTAGGCGCCGCAGACATTAAGGAAAGACAGCGTGGGGAACCCCAGACTTACCATGACGCAGGTAGCGTTACCTGCCCAGATTGAACAGGCTCGCGAACTTTTTCTCGAGTACGCACAGTCGCTCGGCTTCAGTCTGTGCTTTCAGAGTTTCGATCAGGAGCTCGCCGGCCTCCCCGGAGATTACGCTCCGCCCGACGGGCGGCTGCTGCTCGCGACGTATCGGGGCCAGCTTGCAGGTTGTGTGGCGCTGCACCGGTTGGAACCGGGAATCTGCGAAATGAAGCGGCTCTATCTCCGCCCGCAGTTTCGCGGCCGGGGCCTAGGGCGCGTTCTGGCGGAAACCGTGATTGCCGAAGCCCGCGGGATGGGTTACCGGAAAATGCGGCTCGACACGGTGGAGCCGGTGATGCCGAATGCGGTCGCCATGTACCGGCGGCTGGGATTCAAGGAAATCGAAGCTTATCGCGTCAACCCGATTGCCGGGGTTGTGTACATGGAGTTGGAGCTGTAAGGCGAGGGCGGACGCCCTCGAGCCAGCCGGCCCGAGGCCGGTGCTGCGAGGAACCTACGATGAAATCCGTTTGCCTATTTCTCTCGCTGATTTTTTCGATTTCGACCTTCGCTGCTGACGGGAAGACCGTCTCGTATAAGAGCGGCGACGAAACCGTGCAGGGCGTGCTTTACACGCCCGCGGGCAAAGGCCCTTTTCCGGCGCTGGTGGTCATTCACGAATGGTGGGGACTGAATGACTGGGTCAAGGAGCAGGCCTCGAAGCTGGCCGATGAGGGCTATGTGGCGCTGGCGGTCGATCTCTACCGCGGCAAAGTGGCGACCACCCCTGACGAGGCCCATGAAATCATGCGAGGTGTTCCCGAGGACCGGGCGGCGCGCGATCTGCACGCGGCGTTTGAGTTCTTAAAATCGCGATCGGATGTGAAGAAAGATCGGATCGGCTCCATCGGCTGGTGCATGGGCGGTGGCTACTCGCTCGACGTGGCCTTGCAGGAACCTACATTAGCCGCAGCCGTCATCAACTACGGACACCTGGCGGCGGACGCGGATTCCATCAAGAAAATTAACGCTTCGGTACTGGGTATCTTTGGCGGGCAGGACCGCGGCATTCCGGTGGACGACGTGAAAAAGTTCGAACAAGAGCTGAAACAGCACGGCAACAAAGTCGAAATTTTGATCTATCCCGATGCCGGCCATGCCTTTGAGAATCCCAACAACCAGGCGGGATACCGCGCCGCCGACGCAGCCGACGCCTGGAAGCACACCACCAGTTTCCTGGCAGCTACGCTGAAAAAGTGATTGGACCGAACGCCCGGGAGAGTGAGGTCCTGAGGATGGACTGCTGAACTGCCGGAATCCCGGCAGCGCGAGGAGTTCGCGCTTCTTACTCCCATCACCGCTTGTGGTGCAACGAAATTCCTCTTGCCAGAAGGTACTACTCTGGTTACTATGCAGCACATCCATGGGGGTCTGTTTTGGTTGCTTTCTCTATGAATATCGGTGAGACCATCCGAAACTACCGGCTGCAGAGAGGCATGTCCCAGGGCGACATCGAGAAGCGCACCGGCCTGCTGCGCTGCTACCTCTCGCGGGTGGAAAACGGGCACACCATCCCGTCGCTCGATACCCTGGCCAAAATAGCCGGCGCCATGGAAATCGCGCTATCGCAATTTTTCTCTGAATCCGGGCACTCCAATGGCTCCAAAAATCTGCCCCAATTGTCCGATGACGAAGTCCGCTTCCTGAGCCAGATTCGCCGCTACGCCGTCAGCCTCAATGACAGCGACCGCAAGCTGGTGCTGGCCATGGTCAAGAAGATGGCGACAAAGTAGTAACCGGGACCTTGGGCGTCAGACCTCGGACTTCCGCAAATCCTTCGACTTACTCATTTATTCCTGTCCTTTTGAACTTTCGGGCGCCTAACCCTGGGGCCTCGCCGAGGTCCGAGGGCCGACGTCCGCGGTCCGCCTTTGGGTACTTTCGTTCCATCACCATCGTGGCCAATGGGAATCTCGTTCCGGTGCCCGGTAACCCATAGACTGTCGGCTGGAGATCCCCGGGTGACCATCGACGAAGAATTGACCCTGCTCGACTCGCAGCTGCGCCGGCTGAAGATCGAGTATGAGATTTACTTCAGCAATCCGACCAAGCGGCCACCTACCGACGTCGAATGGAAGGTGCTTTCCCTGCTGCGAAAATTCAGCGACGGCGGCCGCATGAGCTTCTCCCAGCGCTTTCGCTACAACGAAATCGCGCAACGCTATGCGATTTATAGCGATCTGTGGCGGAAGAAGAACCGCATTCGTGAAGAAGGCTACCGCCGTCCCCAGGACGCGCTGCTCTCGGTGCAGGGTGTGCGGGTGGAAGAACACGAACCGGAACACAAAGTTTACGGAATAGGGCATGCCGCCGCGGCGGTCGCGGCGGCTGCAGCCACGCCGGCCACTCCCGCGGCCGTAAGTCCGGCCGCCGAGGAAAAGCCTTTCAGCATGCAGTGCACCGACGCGCGGGCGGAGCGCGATCAGGTACAGAAACTGTTCAACGCGCTCACCGCAGCCAAGAAGAAGTCAGGAGAAGCCGTTTCCGGCAATCTCGACACTTTTACCTCGTTCGTGCAGAAGAAAACCGACCAGATCCGCAAACAGTATGGCTGCGAGGCGGTCGAGTACACGGTCGAAATGCAGAACGGCCAGGTCAAGCTGAAGGCCAAAGCGAAAAGCTAGAAGTCGGACGTCGGCCCTCGGCCCTCGGACTTCGGCCCTCAGCCTCGAGTTCTCCGCCTTTCGGATTCAGTTGCCTTCTCTTGATCAATCGTAATCCATTTCAATCAGCGTTCCTTTTGTAGCCGGGGTCTGACGCCCGAGGTCCGACGCCTGACGCCCGAAGTCCGGTTACTGATAGAATTTCCTCGCCTTCCCAGGCAACATTCCCATTCTTTCGAGGTCTGCCATGTCCGCGACCCAGACAAAAGTCCAGCGTGCCATCCTGAGCGTGACGGATAAAACGGGGCTGGTAGAGTTTGCCCGCAAGCTTGCCGGCATGGGCGTGGAACTCATCTCGACCGGCGGGACCGCGAGGCTGTTGCGCGACTCCGGTGTCGCGGTAAAGGACATCTCCGAGCTTACCGGCTTTCCCGAGATGCTCGATGGCCGGGTGAAAACCCTGCATCCCAAGGTGCATGGCGGCATCCTGCACCGGCGCGAGATGGCTTCGCACCGCAGCGCCGTTGCCGAACACGGCATTCAGCCGATCGACATGGTGGTGGTCAATCTTTACGCGTTCGAAAAGACAGCCGCCAAACCCGGCGTGCCTTTCGAGGACCTCATCGAGAACATCGATATCGGCGGACCGTCCATGATCCGCTCCGCCGCCAAGAATTTTCAGGACGTAGCGGTCGTGACTTCTCCCGCCGATTACAGCGCGCTGGCGGAGGAAATGGCCGCGTCCGGCGGCGCCCTCTCGGCGGCTACCAAATGGCGGCTGGCGCAAAAGGCTTTCGCCACCACGGCCGCCTACGATTCGGCCATCGCGTCCACCCTGGAGCGGGTCAGCGCCAACGGACATTTCGAGTTTCATCCCGAGCCGGGCTTTCCGCAGAATCTTCGCCTGTCTTTTGGCAAGGTGATGGACCTGCGCTATGGCGAGAACCCGCACCAGAAGGCGGCGATGTACAGCGACGGCTCGGGCAGCGGCGTGGCCAACGGCCGCCAGATTCAGGGCAAGGAACTTTCCTACAACAACATCGTGGATTTACAGGCGGCGTGGGACCTGGCGCAGGAGTTTGACCAGACCGTCTGCGCCATCATCAAGCACACCAACCCGTGCGGCGCCGCCACCGGCAAGACGCTTGCCGAGGCCTACAAAAAAGCGCTGGAATGCGATCCGGTTTCGGCTTTCGGCGGCGTGATCGGGGTGAATCGCGTGGTCGATGGCGAAGCCGCGGAAGAGATGGCCAAGCTGTTTCTCGAGGTGATTGCCGCCCCCGGATTCGATGAGTCCGCCAAGGCCAAGTTCGCCGCCAAGAAAAATCTGCGCCTGGTCGAAATCGTCAATTCCCCGCAGAAATGGGTGCTGAAAAATGTTTCCGGCGGGATCCTGGTGCAGGACGCTGACACCCGCGTGCTCCAGGAATCCGATCTCAAAGTGGTTACCAAACGGCAACCTACGCCCGAAGAAAAGCGCGCCCTGTTATTTGCCTGGAGAGTTTCCAAGCACGTGAAGTCGAATGCCATTCTGTACGCGCGCGACGGGCAGACTGTAGGCGTCGGCGCGGGCCAGATGAGCCGGGTGGACTCATGCAAGATCGGCGCCATGAAAGCTGTGCTGCCGTTGCAGGGAACGGTGGCGGCGTCCGACGCGTTTTTCAC
>DASQHA010000177.1:0-1747 GCA_035632335.1 Terriglobales bacterium | reverse complement strand
GGAAACAGCGCGTAGCTCTGGAACACCGTGCTGACCTTGCGCCGATAAGGCGGCAGCTCATTGACCCGCTGGCCGCGGATGAGCACCTCGCCCTCATCCGGCTGCTCGAAACCGGCGATCAGCCGCAGGGTCGTGGTCTTGCCGCAGCCGGAGGGGCCCAGCAGCGAATAAAACTGCCCGCGCTCGACCGCCACTGACACGTGGTCCACGGCGGCCCGCGCGCCAAACCGCTTCACCAGCCCGCGCAGCTCGACCATTGCTTCCATGCGTCCCGATTGTAGCGCGCGGGCGCAGCCGGACGGTTCGCAGTGCGCCGCACGCGTGGAGCGTTTGACTTGCCGGCGAGCGCGCCTTTAAGATGGGCGTAGCCTGGAAGCCTCGCGAATGATCGGCCAGACGCTCGGCCATTACCGGATCGAATCGAAGCTCGGGGAGGGCGGGATGGGTGTCGTGAGTCCCCTGGCCAAGCACGATCTTTCGCTTTCATTCTGCGTCGGCCCCACAAAGATGGCACCAAGCCCGCCTACGAGTCCTCGTCACGGCGGATCATAAGATACGCACGTTTAGCCAGCAGCGGCCCGTCGGATTGTTTAAGGTCGGGCCGCGCTGGAAATTCGTGATAGAAATGGATGTCGAACCACCTGCCAAATAACCCCCGGACATCCTCCAGGGAATAACGCCGCTTATCGACGCCCTCAACGGCACGTGTAACATTCGCCCAATCGTTGTTTTCCGAAAACGCATTCAGGACGAACAGCGCGCTGCACCATGATGCAATCCGCCGAGCATGATCGATAGGGTCCCAAACCTCATGAAGGCACATCCAGTCGATCGCCAGATCAAAGGGACCGGATAAGTCAACCTCCTCGGAAGTACTGTCCTCCTCCCGGAATGTGACCCCGCAATCCAGCCGTCGCTCAGGGGAAATGCCAAGCGATACCAATTGGCTCGGCGGACTACCCGACTGTATTGCGTCCAGGTACCGGCCCGCAGTCTTTACCGCCAGCGGTGAAAGATCTATGCCCAACACGGTTACGTCTTTCCGGTTCAACGACCCTAAACACAGTAAGGCCCCCAGGAGCCGAAGCCCCGTCCCACACCCCACGTCGAGAAGACGCCTCACATTCCTGACACGACACAGTGTCAAGAACTGTGCCAGATCATCCAAGGGAATTTGCTCCCAAGGCGGCGCCTCGGGAGCCGCATACTTATCGTTCCATCTTCGCCGAATGCGGTCAGGCGTCGGCATCTTACCGATAAAACACAGCGATCTGCCGCGATCGGTCGTACAGTTCCATAATGTGGGGCACCAGAAGTTGAAATCTAGGTCCCGCCAGAAACTCAACCTGCATACTTTCTGTAAAGGGCCGTAGTAAGCCACGTATGGCAAATTGCCACTCAGCCTTCGATTCATCGTCGTGGCGCTCAAATCCGAAGGCCGCTATCTCAGGCATCATGTCGGGCCGTGGCAGTATATCTGCGATAAGAGGCCCGAACCTATCATCAAGAGGATAGTATCGTGAATCATCCTCAGCCGAGTGAAGCGTCGATGCAAAGTACCGTAATAAGGTACCCCACGGCGCCACAAACGACGGCCCGAAGGCATCTAGTGGCTCGTCTCCGAGTAACTATTATCATGGAATGGGCGTCTGTAGGATATGCCCTTTCATGCTGATCCAGTGGCCCTGACTTCAGAAGAACGAGCAGAACTGGAGCAACTGTCGGAGTCCCGCAGTTTGCCAGCTGG
>DASQHA010000176.1:0-18243 GCA_035632335.1 Terriglobales bacterium | reverse complement strand
ACTGGCGCACAGCATACGATACGGCGACACCAGCCAGTCTTGGCCCTATGTGTGTATCACAGGCAGAACGACCTTTGGCGCCTGCCGTTGTTGATCCACTCAATCTATCCTGATTACCGCTTCTTTCTCCGAGCCCATGATGTAGACGGTTGGCAAACGGTCTGCTATGCGGTGCCGCCGGAGCGCTGTCACATCATATGACCTCAACCGAACTCAATCGGCCCGTAAATGCCAGCGCCGGCGAGGAGGGATGGGGCGTGGTGGACACAGTCTTAGAAGGGCTGGCGCGCCAAGGTCGCTCCGCTCTGACCGAATGCAGCGCGGGCCTCTTTGCCAACCTCGCTGGTTCGTCGGCGGATTCGCTCATTCTCTTCGGCGCAGGCCCTCTTGGCAAATTCACCTTAGCCGGGCTACGGCGGGCCGGCGTTGAACCGAAGGCTTTTACGGATAATAACCCGGAACTCTGGAATCAGTCGGTTGACAATCTCCGCGTTATGCCTCCTGCCCAAGCTGCCGAGCAATATGGTGAACGAGCGGCTTTTGTGGTGACCATTTACAACGGCTCTGGCGTGCGGCGTCAGCTTCGGGATCTGGGATGCCGGGCCGTGATTCCGTTTGCCGCACTCTTCTGGAGGTACTCGGACATCTTCATACCTGATTCCGGACTGCAGTTGCCGCAAACCATCTTGCAGAGCAGTTCCGAGATTGACGCATGCTACGAAATCCTTGCGGATGACCTCTCGCGCCGGGAACTCCGTGAGCAAATCAAGTGGCGGTGCACTTTGGACTTCGACGTTTTGTCACCGCCAAGCAGCCCTCGGAATATATATTTCGAGCCGGATCTGATCCGGTACCGCGATGATGAGGTGCTGATCGATTGCGGCGCCTTCGACGGGGATACGGTCCGTAGCTTCTTAGGGCTGCCGGAACGGAAATTCAAGCACGTGTACGCTGCCGAGCCGGATCCTGCCAACCGCATTGCGTTCCAGAATTTTGTGGGCGGCCTCCCGGACATGGTTCGCCGCTGCATCACACTGTGGCCGTACGCCATCGGGAAACAGGACGGGAAGGTGGGTTTTAGAGTCACCAGTACAGCGGCATCACGGATTGATAAATCTGATTACTATGAAGTGGAATGCCGGTCTCTCGACAGCTTACTTCAGGAACGGGGGCTGACGCCCACGTATATCAAGATGGACATTGAAGGGGCCGAGCCCGCAGCCATTGAAGGGGCAGCGGAGACACTGAGGAATGCGATGCCCGTTCTTTCGGCATGCCTCTATCATCGCTGTGAACATCTGTGGCAGATACCGTTGCTCATAAGCAGGCTGGCGCCTGAATACAAGCTGTTCATTCGACGCTATGCGGAAGAGTGTTGGGAGTTGGTATGTTACGCAGTACCAGTATCAAGACTTGCTTAAACGCATTTCGAGAGGATGACCTATGATGAAGACGCTCAGCATCCTCACGCCGTGCTTCAATGAAGAGGCGAACATCAGGGAGGTGTACGAGCGCGTCCGGTCAGTCCTAGCAGACCTGGGGCGGTATCGCTACGAGCACTTATTCATAGATAACGCATCCACCGATTCCACGCTTGCAATTCTGAAGGCGATAGCAAGAGAAGACAAGAATGTCAAAGTAATTGCCAACACGCGAAACTTCGGCCACATTCGCTCTCCCATGCACGCGCTGAATCAGGCGCGTGGAGACGCAGTCATCGGAATAGTCGCCGATCTTCAAGACCCGCCGGAATTGATCCCCGAGTTGGTTCGGCATTGGGAGTCAGGTGTTCCCGTTGTGCTCGCCATTAAGCGATCCAGCAAGGAAAACAACCTGATGTTTCTTGCGAGACGGATGTACTATCGGCTGGTCAACCGGCTGGCCAGCATCGAGACTTACGAGAACTTTACGGGATTCGGGTTATTTGACCGCAAGGCTATCGACTATATCAAGGATCTTAACGACCCGTATCCTTATTTGCGCGGATTGATAGCAGAAATCGGTTTGCCGTATGTCAAAGTGACGTATGATCAACCGCGCCGTGAAAAGGGGCGCACGAAGAACAACTGGTACAGCCTGTACGACATGGCCATGCTCGGCATTACGAACTTTTCCAAGGTTCCGCTCCGGATCGTCACATTCTCGGGCTTTGTATGTTCCTTCCTCTGCGTTCTGGTGGCGTTCGGCTATTTCGTCTATAAGCTGCTCTATTGGGACCGCTTCTCGGTTGGCATGGCGCCCGTAGTGATCGGCATCTTTTTCTTTATTTCGGTTCAGCTTATCTTCATGGGCTTGCTGGGCGAGTATATAGGCTCCATCCACACTCTAGTTCAGCGGCGGCCTTACGTCTTCGAGCGCGAGCGCATCAATTTCGAATATGCACCCGGAGAACCGTTGCGCGCCGAGCGGCCTGTGCTGGCGCAAGCTTCGCGCCCGCCGGTCTGATAACAGCATGTATGACAAGATTGCGGGCTGCTAACGCTGCCGCCGATGCGGCCGCCGGTAATCGAGGAGGAAAGGATTAGCTTTGGTGATCTCAGCGAGCAGACGTCGAAAGCCGCGCTCTCTCTGCGGGTAATACGGGCTTAAAGCGCTGTTTCAATCGCAGAAATCGTTTCTCAAAAAATTCGTAACTTAGTTTCGCGATGCCATAGATTGTGAGGGCCGCCGCACTTGCGAAAGCCACCGACAACCACGCACTCCGCTGTGTATGTGACGTGGGCTCTAATGCAGCGAACCCAGCCATCAGAAGGGGAACGTGATAAACATAAATCCCATAGCTGTACTTCCCCAAGGACGTAAGTATTGGCTTTTGGAGCGTTCGCCCGGCCGAGCCGGTCTCATCCCGGCCTAAAAAAGCGGACAAAACTATAGTCGCGAACAAGATGGCAAGTGCAGAGTACCCCACTGACAGCATGAAGAGTCCCGGATCCCAAAAACCTGGCAGCGAGAACGCCAGTATGCATGCCGCCGCCAGGCCCATGGGGCCTATATGTGGTGTGATTCGCTTGAGCAGGCGGGGAGACCGGACCAACGAGGCGCAGGCTGCGCCGGCAAGGAGGCTGTCCATTCGTGCAAAAGTGTTTTCAACGACATCTCGAATAGGGCCAAACTCAGCCAGTAGATAAACTCGCAGCGCGAGCGCAATTCCGAAACCACCCAAACATGCCGCAAGGACCCGGCGGCGTGGCAAAAGCCAGATGCAGGTGGGCCACAGCAGATAGAACTGCTCTTCGACGGCCAGACTCCAGAAATGACCGATGATGTTGCCGTGCCAAGTGTCGCGGAGCAAAGGCCACCAGTTGTTGAGGTAGAAAAAGTAGAATTTACGGTCGTGTGCAAGCGGCAACACGCTATCGAGCCAGCCCGCCCTGTAATGCGCAACCAGCAAGATAATGGTAAGTACGCAGTAATACAGCGGAAAGATTCTCAGTATCCGACGCACGTAAAACGAAGAAAAATAGTTGTTGGCATCTTTCGTGTCCAGCAGGATACCGGTAATCAAGAAACCCGAGAGCACGAAAAAAAGATCGACACCACACCAACCTGGGACAAAAGCAGCTTTGACGATGAGTAAGGGCCCATAGTTACCGGGAATGTATGCCTGCAGATGGGACAAGAAGACCAAGGTGACTGCAATACCGCGCAGCCCGTCCAGAGCTGGCACTTGGCGGCTCGAGAGGCCGCCGGATGCTGAGGCCGCCTGATACATTAGAGAGGATTCTAGCATTTCGGTTGCCAATCCGTGATCGAAAAACAAAACGATCATGCTTCCATTGAAGTCGTACAGGCGCGAATCGCTGCGGACCGCATCCGCGCCTACGGCCGGTGTCTGTATGGCTGAAAACGTGGCTGCAGACACGACGGCTTCGGGTATAGATGAAACTCGCCCAGCACGCGGTCGCGCGCGCATCGTCTACTGGGTCCTGGCGATTCCGCTGGCTGCGGCGCTGGTCTGGTTATCGCTGCGCAGCACGGATTGGCGCCGGGTTGGCGCGGTCTTGTCGAGCGTGCAGCTGGCGCTGGCGGGGGTGGCGTGCGCGATCGGCAGCATGTCGTATTTTCTGCGGGCGCTGCGCTGGCGCGTGTTGCTGAGCCACAAAGAACGCCTCGCGCCGGCGACCGTCTTCTGGGCGACCATGGCCGGATACCTGAGCAACAACTTCCTTCCGGCGCGGGCGGGAGAACTGGTGCGGTCGGTGATGATCAGCCGCCGCTCGACGCTGAGCAAGACTTATGTACTAACGACAGCGTTGACCGAGCGGGTAACGGACGCCATCGTGCTGGTGGTGGCCAGCCGGCTGTTGCTGATGGGCATACCGCAAAGGCCCGCCTGGCTGGAAGGCGCCTCAACCGCGGCGTTCGCGCTCGGGCTGGTGGGGGTCGCGCTGGTAGTTGGGCTGCGCTGGTTCCACGGGGCGATTGGCAAAGTGCTGGCCGCGCTTCCGGCGCCAGCGCACGTCCGAAGCCGTCTCGGGAGCATGCTGGAACAAGTCGTACTGGGGTTTTCTGCGCTCGATCACCCCGCCCGCTTGGCGAGCTTCTGCGGGCTGACGGCTCTGATCTGGACCGCGGACGCGACTGCGTCGATGGTGGTGGCGCGCGCGCTTGGGCTGAGCCTGCCGTTTGCAGTGGCGATCCTGCTGATCACGGGGCTGGGGTTGGGCAGCGCGCTGCCGTCCACACCCGGCTATGTCGGAATCTATCAGTTCGTGGCCATCACGGTGCTGGCGCCGTTCGGCTTCACGCGCGATGAAGCCCTGGCATACATCTTGGTGGCGCAGGCGGCCGGCTACGTGGTGATCACGTTCTGGGGAGTGCTGGGACTGTGGCGCATCGGCAGCTCGAGGCGGGGCCGCCGCTAGCGATAAGCCACGCCTCGCCCGGCTGACTTCCCGCAACGAAAGGCCCTGGCATAGTCATTAGCCAGCACCGGCTGCTTCTTCCATACCCAACTGTTCTTGTCGGCCCAGGCCTTATCGGTGTCTTTCACGACCAGAGCGTCGATTGACAAATCGGTGCAAAACTTGTCGACGCCGCTTGCGTTGATCACTGCTGGCACCTGGAACAAATCGTTGATGGGGCGTATGATCGCGTTGCAGAGGACGGGGTCTCCTCCAAAAACGACCGCGCACTCTGGCCCCTCGGCGACAGCCTGGTGGTCAGCGTAGAGACCGTAAGAGAGATCGCCTGGAACTGCATTTGGGTTGTGCTGCACGATTGCGCGGGCTGGAAGGCTCCTCTTGAGGCCCTCGTATACCTGGCGAACTGCATAGGTCCGCTTACCGAGCTTGCGATCGGGAGAAAGCCATCCCGCCCGGGGTATATTGAAGGCATCTGAAAGCAGTGGATAGAACCTCACCATGCACACTTCGTACAGGGTTCCCGCGACGCCTAGCGCCAGGAGAGCGAGGATAAGTCTCCGCCACTCCGGCGACACAGAGCTACCTGGCGCTAGCGGAGCCAACAATCCTTCATCCAAAAGCTCTGCCCCCCAAAGCAGCAAGACGAACTGAGCTACGAGAAAGCCTCTCCAGCCAAGGTCGTTATTGGAAATTACGTTCGAGCGAAGGAATGTGCAGATTAAGATGCTAGTCGTGGCCATCGTAAATCCACAGAGATCCTTACGCAGAAGCCCAGAGGGCCGGCGGAGCCCTTTCCAGGTCAGCACTCCCACGACGAAGAAAAAACCTAGCTCGAGAAAGTAGTTCAGGGGCAATGACAACAGATTCACCACAGGCACCAGCCATGGTTTATCGGGCCAGGACGTCTGGATGAGTGCTTCGGCTATACGAAACTCGCGTACTGTGAAGACAAATGCCTCCCCTGCCTTGCCTGGGGCGGGAGTCCTGGCAAGTTCCAGTAGATACGGGATCGAGAGTGCAATAGCGACAGTACCACCGATGCAGATCGTCGCGGCTTCTTCACGTCGCCGATTCAGAACGGTGATCGTGATCCATATAGCTAGGAAAGCCGCAAAAACGATCGTGACGTAAATGGATAACCCGACAGCACTGGCGAACAGGAGTCCGGCCAAGCCGCCCGCGAGAATACGGTTGCCGCCTCTGTGTGCGCGGTTCGCGTTCCATATGACCAGGAAACCAGTCAAGTTTGCAATCAGGCCGGCGACGTGATGGGGCACCCAAAGTACCGCATTGGCCCAAGCTGTGACGGGACTGTTCCAACCCTCGACATTCGCGAGAATTCTATGGGTTATTAGCTCGATGAGTAGTACGGGGAGAATGTCGAGCCCCGTCACACTCAACAGCGCGATGCCAAAAAGCGTTCTGCGCTCGATGTTTGCAGGTCCTTTGGCCTGAAAGAATCGCAGATAAAGTGGAATAATAGCCATCAATCCGATCCCACACCACAGGGTGCCCGCGATCACCGCGTGCCGAGGGTTAACAAGGGTTCCGCCTAACTGGCTTACCAAGCTGCACGGAATGAACCAGAAGTAATGGTAGTGCAAGACAAATGGTCGCCCCGGAAAAAAAAAGGGGGTCTCAGGTGGAATGCCGGTTCGGACGATTGCGGATGTTACGGCCGTGCGGAGAGTGTAGTCGTATGCCACGGTCGGAAAGTACAGCCGATCTCCTATTTGGAGGTCGATCAGGCAGAACATTCCCACAACGACCCAACCGGCGACGATGGCCACGAGAGCGGCCATTGTTTTGGAAACCTTGGGTCTGATGAGCCACATGGGGCGCTCGCGAAAAAGCAGCACGAGAAAGCTTATCCAGCAGGCTCCGTATGCGGTCCACAGCGCTCGGAGCGACCAATGCCAAAGCAGATACGAAAGAATAGGGCAAAGGCCGATAGATAAGGTCACGGAAATCGCAAACCGCGCTGCCAAGCCGCGTTGTCGGAAGCCGAATGAGTTTAGAAGCCACCCGGCGACGTAGCCCGGAACGAAAATAATTAGGGCGAAAAGAAAGAAGGCCAAGGAACTCGCTATCGCGTCCGTAAGCATGAAGCTCTCTTTCATCTCGGATGTCCCGCCTGCTTAGCTTCTTGCGTCGGCTGGGACTCAGTCGCATGGCCACATAGAAAGGCCCTGGCATAGTCGTTAGCAAATGCCGGCTGTTTCTTCCAGACCCAACTATTCCTGTCGGCCCAGATCTTGTCCGTGTCTTTGACCACCAGGGCATCGATCGACAAGTTTCGGCACACAGCATCTACTCGGTCCGTACTGATGGCCTCGGGTTTTTCGAACAAATCGTTCAGCGGGCCAATGATGCCCGGGCAAAGCGCGGGATCTCCGCCGAAGACGGCGCCGCACGCCGGGGTTTCCGCAACAGCCTGACGGTCCGCATACATGCCGTAGAAAACGTCGCCGGGACTCATTTTAGGATCGTGCTGCACAACAGCATGCTCCAGCAGCTTGTTTTTGAGCGCTTGATATATCTGACGAAGGGCATAGGTCCGCCTGCCAAGGTCGGTGCCGGGGGACAGCCACTGGTATTTGCCTGCGGCGGCGCTGTCGGAGATCAGCGGATAGAACCTCACCATGCACACTTCATAAATGCTTCCCGCCACTCCCAGAACAACCAGCGATACCATTACACTGCGCCGAGGAGCGAACGGACTCGCGTCATGCCGCGAAGAGTCAACATTCGAATGCGATGCCAGCAATCCTTCATCCAGCAGCTCACTTGCCCAAATCAGGAGGATGAATTGCGCCATCAGAAGACCGCGCCAGCCCAGGTCGTTATTCGAGATCACGCTCGAGCGGAGGAATGTGCACACGAAAAGGCTGGTCGCGACCATTGTGAATCCGCACAATTCCTTATGGTTGAAAAGATTCCCGCCGCGCCGCGTCCTCCGCCACTGGATCATACCGACGGTAAAGAAGAAACCTAGCTCCAAAAAATAATTCAGCCGTAACAGTAGGAGATTCGCTATGGGCTTGAGCCATGGCTGGTTAGGCCAACAGGTCTCGACCATAGCCTCGGCGAAGACGAACGGTCGAATAGTGAACTGGACAAAGGGTCCGCCACCACTTCCCTGGCCGGGATTTCCTTTCAACAGCTCCGAGAAGTACGGAGCCGCGGCGGTCAGCGCGATCGTTGCAGCGATCGTGATAACGGCGGCCTCGCGCCGATGTTTCTTTACGATTGTGATGACCAGCCATATGGCCAGGAAGGCCGCAAAGATAAAGGTCACATAAATCGACAGTCCAACAGCGCTGGCGAGCATCAACCCAGATGCGACACCGGCCACGATTTGCCTGGAGATCGGACGCTCATCCGACGCATACCAGATGACCAGTAGCCCGGTGAGGCACGCAATGAGGCCGGCCACATGATGAGGTACCCACAAGACCGCGTGTACCCAGGCCATCACGGGACTATTCCACCATTCTATGCTCGGAATCATCTTCCGAGTTACAAGTTCGAAAAAAGCCACAGGAAGTATGTCCAGCCCCGTAACACCTAATAACGCGACACCTAACAGCATCCTTCTGTCCAGATTGACAGGTCCCTTTGGCTGGAAGAAACGCAAGTAAAGAGCCACGAGGGCGATCAAGCCGATCCCGCACCAGAGCGTGCCCGCCAGCACAGCCTGACGGCTGCTGACGAGAGATCCTCCGAGTTGTTCCACTAAGCTGCTGGGGATAAACCAGAAGTAGTGGTATCGCAAGATAAATGGCCCGCCGGCGAAAAAATACGGATTATGCGGTGGTATGCCAGTGTGAGTAATTGCTGCAGTAATAGCCACACGGAGCATGTAATCGTATGCGACGGTTGGAGAATACAGCCTGTGTCCTATCTGCAGGTCGATCAGGCAAAGCAGTCCCAGGATCACCCATCCTGCCACAATTGCTACGAAAGTAGCTTTTCTTTTTGATATCCTCGGTCTCGACAGCCAGATGCGCCAGTCGTGAATCAGCAGTGCGGCGAATCCCGCCCAGAAAGCTCCGTACATGACCCACACGGCACCAATTGACCAATGCCACAGAAGGTAAGTGAGTACGGGGCAGAGCCCGATGGATATCGGGACCGAGATTGCAAACCGCGCCAGGAGCGAACGCCGACTAAAGCCGAAGATGTCTCCAAGCCAGCCACAGACGTATCCCGGAATCAAAAGAAATAGAGCGAAGAGAAAGAAGGCTACGCCGGTGGCGATCATGTCGGAAACCGTGAAGCCTTCGTTCATTTTGTGCTCTTAACCTTCGCTGCGATTCCTTCTGCTTTAGCGGTGACCCCGATATTCAATCGCCCACCACAAAGAAAGACCCTGGCATTGTTGTTGGCCAATATTGGCTGCTTTTTCCAAACCCAGCTGTTCTTGTCGCTCCAGGCTTTGTCGCTGTCTTTCACCACTACCGCGTCTATCGAAAGTAGTCGGCAAAGCGGGTCTACGCGGTTTTGATCGATGGCTTCCGGCTTTTCGAACAAATCGTCGACTGAGGCTATGACTTTCCTGCAGAGATCCGGGTCTCCTCCAAACACGACGCCGCACTCCGGCGTCTCCACACCGGCCTGGCGGTCCGCATATAGCCCATAGAAGACGTCGCCCGGAACGGCATTCGGGTTCTGTTGTACGACGGCTTTCTCCGGCAATCTCCTTTTTAGGTCCTCATAGACCTGACGAAGCGCGGCGGTGCGCTCCCCGGAAATCGACGGCCCCGCGTAATAGAACCGAACCATTACAACCTCGTAGAGGCTGCCGACCGCGCCAAGGACGATCAGTACCAACATGTGAAGTCGCCGGCGCCGGCCGGAGAACACATTCTGGTGTTGCGGACAGCTGCTACCTCGAAACTGGAGCAGTCCGTCATCCCACAGGTCCGCGGCCCAGATTAACAGGATGAACTGCGCCAGTAGAAAACCCCGATAGCCGAGGTCATCGTTCGAAATCACACCTGAGCGCAGGAAGGTGCAGATGGCGACGCTGGTTGCGGCCATCGTAAACCCGCACAGTTCCTTTTGGTTGAGAAAATCCTTGCTCAGGCGCATCTTTCTCCACATCATCAGGCCCACCTGGAAAAAGAAGCCCAGTTCGAGGAGATAGTTCATTCGCAAAAGCAGGAGGTTCGTGACAGGCACAAGCCATGGCTTACCGGGCCAGATCGCCTCGACCACCGCTTCGGCGACAGTAAAGCGTCGAATCGCGAACTGTACGAAGGGTCCGCTCGCACTCCTTTGGCCGAAATGGCCTGCGATCAATTCGACGAGGAACGGGATGGACACCGCCAGCGCGACCATGCCTGCGATGCAGATAGCGGCAGCTTCCTCGCGGTGCCCCTTCCACAGCGTGATCGCCAGCCATATCGCAAGAAACGCCGCGAATACAAACGCCACATAAACGGAGATACCGGCGGCGCTGGCGAACATGATTCCAGCAATGACACTTGCGACAAGAGTATGACGAGAGCTGCGCTCACGCGAAGCGTCCCACAGGACCAGGAACCCGGTCAAAGACGCGACGAAAGCGGCAACGTGATGCGGCGCCCAAAGCACAGAGCTAATCCACGCCTCGATCGGATAGTTCCACCATTCGATGCTCCCAAGGAAGTGCGATCCCAGAAGCCCGTACAGGGTTACCGGCACAATGTCCAAACCTGTGACACCCAGCAACGCGACGCCGACTAGCGTCCTTTTCTCAAGGTTGGTAGCTCCTTTCGGCTGAAAGAAGCGCAAGTAAAGGGGTATCAGAGCTATTAACCCAACTCCGGACCAAAGCATGCTGGCGATCATCGCCTGACGGGGGCTTACCAGAGCTCTCGCGAGCTGGTTGACGAGGCTGCACAGAATGAACCAGAAGTAGTGATAGCGCAGCGCGAAAGGATGGCCGGGAAAGAAGTAGGGATTATGAGGTGGTATTCCGGTGTGCGTAATCGAGGATGTTATCGCCGTGCGGAGCATGTAGTCGTACGCAACGGTGGGCAAATACAGCCGGTTCCCGATCTGGAGGTCAACTACGCAAAGCATTCCCAATGCAACCCAACCGACTATGATCCCCAGTAGAATAGTGGCTCTTCGCGAAAGCTTCGGTCTGGATAGCCAGATGTCCGAGTCGTGAATGAACATCGCAACAAACGCGATCCAGCAGGCGCCGTACGCAATCCAGACCGCCGTAAGCGACCAACGCCACAGAAGGTAGGTGAGGATGGGACAGATGCCGATGGACAAGGGTATGGAGATAGCGAATCGGGCCAGCAGGGAGCGTTTTTTGAAGTCGAAGACATCAGCCAGCCAGCCGCAAACGTAACCGGGAACAAAAAGGAACAGGGCAAAGATGAAGAAAGCCGCGGAGGTTGCGATCACATCCGAAACCATAAAGCTTTCTTTCATCTTTCTGGCTCCGGCTTTCCATCCGCGCTGTACGGCGAAATCTTCGGCGGTTTGCAGTCCGGTTCCACCAGCCAAACCTTGCGGCGGCTGAAATAGCCGATGAGTTCCTGATTGCTGGCGGCATCCATTTCCCGCGCCCAAACCACTTTTGCGTGGTTCATGTCAGGTTCGTTGTAGACCCACTCGTTCAGGGGATTGTGTTGCGGCACATAGCGTACGATGGCGAGCTGACCTCCATCGCGCCGGCTCAACTCGGCACAGACTTGCGCACGTGCCACGCCGAGCGGCGCCGTGCCGTACCACATCGCGGGAAAGCGCTCGACCGTAATTCCCAAGGGCGCCGCCCATGCGCGGATGCCGCACAACAGGATACAAAGTACTGGAATGGCGCGAACCAGGAACCTTCCCACGGGTTGGCGCGCAGGCCGCCACACGCGCAAGTGGCGCAGGCACTGGACCAGCAGGATGTAAATCAGAGCCGTGCCGGGCGCGGCGTAATGCGGAAACATATAGAAATTTACGGCGAGACCGGCGGCGAGGAGGGCTATTGCCACGACGACGAACCGCATGCGGCGGTCGCGGAGCGTCCACGGCAAGAAACACAACGCCGGCATCAGCAGGAAACCGAAGAAAAAGAAGAGCGAAATTCCGGCTTTTGCCAGGCATCCGTCGAGGAACCCGCTGAGCGTCCCGGCCTTTTGTGCTTCGGGAAACTCGAGCGAGACGTAATAGTCGCGCATGACCTTGTGGTGATATGCAGGCTCGGGGCGCGGTGGCTGCCAGACGAACTGGCGCGCTACCGCGTAAGTGGAGCGGTTGACCTCATATGCGGTGTTGAGAGCGCTACCAGTTATCCGCCAGTTGTAGTAAGCCATGAATGCGCCGGTCAGCGCCAGAACGGAAGCCAGAGGCAGCGCCACGCGGCGAAATACGACGGCGAGCGGCCGTTGCCATGCCGCCCACACTGCTAAGTAAAGCCCGACCGGAATCGCCACCAGCAGGCCCTCGTAAGGCCGGCTCAGGGCCAGTAGCGCTAGTCCGGCGCCCATCCAGAAGGCATCACGGATTCGCTTGTGGCGCATGATGCGAGCGAGCGCGCCCAACACCAACGCTCCGCCCACGGCCGGCACAGCGCCGCCGTGATAGGCATTCATCCAATAGCTGAAAACGCCCAGCCGCATTACCGCCAGGACGCCACCGAACAGAGCCCAGCCAGGCGTGAACCAGCCCTGAAGCATCCAGCACAAGGCCGAGCACATCAACCCGGCACTGAGCCATACTCCAAACCATGGATGGCCGAGCAGCTCGATGCCAGCGGCCAGGAACATGCCCTGCGCGGGGAAATACATCGACATGTAACTCGGGTGCAGGATGATGTGGAAGCTCTCGAAGTGTTCCCAGAGAGCAGGCGTGGGATTGGTGAGCCGGCCCATGGCAAAAGTCTCACCAGCCAGCAAGTGGCTGAACTCGTCGTGGACAAAAGGATGCGGTACGGGCAGAGCCGGCAGGATCGCCAGGCGGGCAGCGCAGGCCGCCACGCCCACTGCCGCCACCGCGAGCGCCCGCCGCCGGGCCAGCCGGCCCAGCCATCGTTCAGCCGCGCGGAACCAGGTGTAGCCCGGCCGCGGGGATAAGAACGCCAGCCCGATGAGGATTGCCGTAACCGCAGCCTCAATGAGGAACAGCGAGGGTCCCGAGGATTGCGGAGTCATGGGTCATCCACGGCTGCAGCCATGCCGCCGAGCCGGAACCGTCTCAGAGCGTCGCACCAGGCTCGTGCCGCCGCGCGAACAGGAACCCGCGCTCGTCTTTGTCGAGCAGGGTCCATTCTGGGCTGCGCTTCAAGGCCCCTGCCAGCGCCCAGTCGCGGGGCACGAGCGCGAACTGGAATTTGTACCGGTTCGCCACCTCTTCCCAGTTGTCGCGGGCACCGCGCAGGGCGGTGTAATCGTTGATGACTTTCGGACCGAAGTAATCGCTTCTCCCGTCGATGAACAGGTGCCGGTTCGGATAGAACTTGTAGATCAGGTAGCCGCCCCAATAGTCCTGGCTCAGGATGCGCGCGTTCTCGTGGCCCGGACCGTTCAACAGGCTTGCATTCCGGTTGACGACCGCAGTGGGAAAAGCCGCGCTGGGAAAATCCTTCGGCCACTGGCCGCCCCAACTGGAGATCGCCACCAGAACCACGAATGCCGCCGCCCAGACGCTGGTGCGCGCGGCTTTGGGTTGCAGGTCGCGGACCAGGTCGCGCACCACACCCTTGATGGACGACCGCGCGCTCGCGGCCGTCCAGCGTTCCCAGGCCCCTTGTAAAAATGCCGCGATGGGAGGCGCGGCGGCGATGGCGTAGATGGTTACGTGGCGAACCGATATCAGGGCGGCGTGGGCCCAGAATACGATGAGCAGCGCCTCGTGGTAACGGCGGGTGCGAATCAGGTGGAACAGCAGCGCGAACCCGGCGAAAAGCAGCAGCTCGAACTTGAACATGCCCTCGGAGCGGAACGCGGGAGACTGGAACTCGTCAATACTCTTTACCAGCCAGTCGGAACGCAGATACTCCCAGATGTGAACGTGCAGGTTCCAGCCGTAGGGGTTGATGAGGGTCGCTGCCGCGCAGGCCGCCGTCAGCTTGCCATATCGCCAGGCTCGATCCGGCTCGCGGCGGAGGACAGCCGCAGCAGTGAACAGGGCCAGCGAGACGATCAATACCAAAAATCCGCCGTGGAGATTCACCCAGAGGACGGCGATGGGCACCAGCAGCCAGACACTGCGCCCGGGCTTTTCCCAGTCACGGTCGAGCATCCAAAACGTCACGGCGGCGAGCAGCGTGGTGAAGATGTGTGGCCGCGCCAGGTAGTGGAAGCGCAGGGCATCGGCCAGCACAAGGCTCATGAGCAGGGCGATATGAGTTCCCTCTCCCCGCCAGATCATGTGCCGGAACACAATGGTGATAGCCAGACAGATGATGATGCCCGAAAGCAGGACCACGCCCTTGAGTCCCGCCAGGCGGTGGGCCTCGCCGAACGCCACATCGGCCAGCCACTCCCAGGCGTACCATGGCTTATCGGGAGCCGTGAAGGCGTAGGGGTCGCGCACCGGCGCCTGGTGGGTTGTCAGAATGAGCTCGCCGGTCCTGATGTGCATGCCGGTGTCGCCGTCGCCCAGCAGGGTAATCCAGCCCACGCCGGTAACAAACATGAGCCACATCAGGGAGACGAACAGGATGTCGGAAAGCGAGGGCAGTACGGACCATCGGCGAGGCTGCCGGGCGCGCTCGGGAGCCGTGGCCGACACCGGCGGCATTGCGGCCGGCATGGTTATAGACTGGCTCATCTCGGAGCGATTGAGAATAGCAATTCACCCCCCATCAGGCAAAATCACCGTCACCCATCCGGGAGACGCCCGAGAGGATTCGGCGGCCCAGCCTCCTATGGCTCTAAAAGGCCTTTTTCAGTGTATACGGAGTTTCACTAGACGCGGTGTGATGTATACAGGCGTTAACACCGAGTCGGAGAAAAGCACTATATCGCGCCTAAGTTACTGATTGCGCGGGAACAACCAGCAGGTCCCAATTGGGTTACGAATTGCTTTTCTACGGGCGAGCCCCCGTACCCGGGGGATCAAATTCAACCGAGGAGGACCAGCATGAAGGAAAGACTGCTGAGACTGCAGACATGGATCCAGATCCTGCTGAAAGACAACGGGCAGGACTTGATCGAGTACGCGCTGGTTGTTGCGTTGATTGCTTTCGCTGCGACTGTAGGTATGGGCACCGTGGCGAATGGCATTAACAACGCCTTCAGCAAAATTGCCAGCAAGCTGTCGTCGGCAATCACCTAAGCCGCCCTTTTTGGAGGGGGTGGAACGGCACCAAGCGCCCTCAAGCCCTCTCTCGCTTTTCTGTAGTTAAGTCTAGATGCGCTCGGCTGCGTTGATCCCGAGGTTGCGGAGGGGTCCACACGATCCGCAGGTGGCATGCGAACCGGGTGGTTTTTTTTTTGAGGTCGAAAATTCGCAGTACGGAGGAGTTATCATGATGGAACGCTTGCTGAAAACTCGCATCAGACTGCAGAACTTGCTCGAAGAAAGCGGGCAGGATCTGATCGAGTATGCCCTGGTTGTCGCGTTGATCGCTTTTGCGGCAACTGTGGGCATGGGTACTGTCGCAAACGGCATTAACAACGCCTTCAGCGCCATCGCCAGCAAACTATCCAGCGCCATCACGTAGCGGGCGGTGGTTTTTGGGTGGCCTGAGCTGAAGGGGTGAAAGGAACTTAGATGCACTCATTCGCCTGGTGGCCCACCTTGGTTATGCTGCTGGTTGCGGCCGTGATCGACATCCGCAGCCAGCGCATACCCAACTGGCTCTCGTTGCCGTTCCTGGGAGCGGGAGTGGCCGCGGTTGGCTACCGCGAAGGTGTGGGCGGCCTGGTGTGGAGTCTGGGGGGTGTTGGGCTGGCTGTAGTGGTGGCCGGTGTCCTATGCTACCTCCGGGGCATGGGAATGGGAGATTTAAAGCTGCTGGCGGCTGTTGGGGCCTGGATCGGACCTGGGCAGTTGTTTATCGCGCTGGTAGCAACGGGAATCGCAGGGGGCCTGCTGGCGGCAGCCTACGCGTTGTGGCACCGCTCGCTGGGCCGTTCCCTTGCCAACGCAGCAAAGTTGATCGCGGAGCTGCCCGAACGCGGCTTTCGCCCGCACAGGACCATTGCATTGGACAACGTGATGGCGCTAAAAATGCCATATGCTCCGGCGATTGCGATCGGAACGATTTATTCTTTTCTTCGCTGATTGCCGGCAAAAGGGACAGAAGCATGAATCAGTTACCGATCGCCGGCGGGAGGGATGCAGGTTTCACGAGTTCGAAGGTTGAGAAATCTCAGTGAGCGCCACATCGATGACCCCGCAGGATTCCATACGCGCCAGCGCGCTGGCCATTGTGCTCATTTCGCCGGATGAGAGCCGGCGGCGGGCTCTGGCCCGCTCGCTGCAAGGGCAGCATGCGGCCGTCATGCGGGAGTTTAGCGCCTATCCCAACATCGCGCATCTGTCGAAAGTCACCGACATGGATTGCGACGTCGTCGTGATTGATCTTGATGCCGACCCGGAGGTGGCACTGGATCTGGTGGAGAGCACCTGCAGCCAGAACCCCGCGCTCACCGTGATGGCATATTCGAGCAACGGCGAGCCGGATCTGCTGGTACGCTGTATGCGCGCGGGGGCGCGCGAGTTTCTCACCGATCCACTTTCGGCGCCGGTGCTGGCTGAAGCGCTCATCCGCGCCTCGGCCCGCCGCCTGGAAACCGACCGCCGTAAGAAAGTCAGCGGCAAGATGCTGGTCTTTGTGGGAGCTAAGGGCGGCACCGGGGTAACTACACTGGCCAGCAACTTCGCCATCGCTCTGCAGAAAGAATCAGGCCGCGAGGTGGTGGTTGTGGATCTCGATGTGCAACTAGGCGATGTGTCGCTGGTTCTGGGTCTGAACCCCAAATTCACAGTTGTAGACGCACTCGAAAACGGACACCGCCTCGACGCCGAGTTTGTCTCCTCGCTATTGACGCAGCACAGCACAGGAGTGGCGGTGCTAGCGGCGTCCGACAGCTACCATCCGTATTCATCCTTGGACGACAGCAGTCTAGGCAAGCTGCTCTATATTCTCCGCGATCAGTATCCGTATGTGGTGGTAGATGCCGGCTCGAGTCTGAGCAGAGCCGGCGACCTGTTGCTGGAGCTGGCGGATTCGGTTTACGTGGTAACGCAGGTGGACGTGCCGTCGCTGCGCAACGCCAACCGTCTGATCGCGCACATGGACCGCACCGGAGAGAGCCACCGGCGCGTGGAAGTGGTGCTCAACCGTTTCGATCCGCGCCGCGTGGAGATTGATGAAGAGCGCATCGCCAAAGCGCTGGCGCGGCCACTGCAATGGAAGGTGCCTAACGATTTTGTCAGCGCAAGACGTTCCCAGAATACCGGAGTACCGCTAGCGCTTGAAGACTCGCCGGTATCCCGCGCGCTCCATCACATGGCCCGGGCAGCGTGCGGAAAGAGTTCGGACACGGAGAAGAAGAAGAGGTTTGGATTGTTCTAACCGGTCGCTTCATTGCGGTGAGGGAGCAAAGAAAGGAGTCCGATGGATAACCTGAATTTCGAACAACTGAAAGCGGACGTGCACCGCATACTGATCTCGAAGATGGATCTGGAGAAGCTGGCCACCGTAAACAACGGCAAGGCCCGGCAAGCGGTGGCCAACCTCGTCTTGGAAATTGTGGCGCAGGAGAAGGTGCCGCTCAACGCGGCTGAAAAGGAAAAGATACAGGTCGAGCTGCTGGACGAGATTTTCGGGTTGGGACCGCTCGAGCCTCTGCTCCAGGACCCGGGAATCTCGGATATCCTGGTCAATCACAAAGATCTGGTCTACGTGGAGCGCGGCGGCGTCTTGCAGAGGACCGGCGTCAAGTTTCGCGACGAGCGGCACCTGTTGCAGATCATCGACCGGATTGTCTCGCGAGTGGGGCGGCGCATTGACGAGTCCTCGCCCATGGTGGACGCTCGGCTGCCTGACGGATCGCGCGTGAACGCCATCATTCCGCCGCTGGCTCTCGATGGCTGCGCTCTCTCCATCCGCCGTTTCGGCACGTCGCCGGTCAGCGCCGAGCAGATGTTGGAGTACAAGAGCATTTCTCCCGAAATGATGCAAATGCTGGCCGCCGCGGTGCGCGCCCGCATCAGCATTCTGATCTCGGGTGGAACCGGCGCCGGCAAAACCACCTTTCTGAACATGCTGTCGAAATACATTCCGGAGTCGGAACGGCTGGTCACGATTGAGGACGCGGCCGAATTGCAGCTCCAGCAGGAGAACCTGGTGCGCCTGGAGACCCGCCCGCCCAACGTGGAGGGCACCGGCGCCGTGCGCCAGCGGCAACTGTTGGTCAACAGCCTCCGTATG
>DASQHA010000175.1:0-4099 GCA_035632335.1 Terriglobales bacterium | reverse complement strand
CGGAGGCTTTGGCGGATTTCGCCGCGGCAACGAGCTTCCTCCCGGCGCGATCAAGCCATTCAATACTCTGAACGGCAGCTTCGATGCGATTGTCAGCACGTCGCAGGTCGGGCTGGACGAAGCGCCGACGCAGGCGGAGATCGATACCTGGGAATCCGGCTGCAGGGATTACAATGCCACCGTGGCAGCATGGAAAAAAATGCAGTCGCAGGATCTGGCTACATTCAATGCGTTGCTCAGCAAAAACCATCTGAATCCGCTAGACGTGCCTCCCAGCGCGTTGACCAATCGGGCGTGCACTTTCGCGGAGCCGACCACGCGGGCAAGGACGCCAGTCAAGAAATAGCGCAGGCCATCCAATTCGCGCTGCCCGTAACTTCTTGCCACCCGCGGCAAGAGGCCGCGTTCTCTCGCGTCGCCTGGATGCTTTTTGCGATGCGGAAGAGCAAAGGCTTCTCGCCTGAAGGCGGCCGATACAAAAGACGGGCCGACCATAGTCGGCCACTACACGAAGACCGAAAGCCAACAACTCTAAGCAAATTGGCCCGCATCCACGTCCTGAACGCGGGCTCGAGCAAGAATTCTGCTAGCGATCTCTCCTAGGGCAACTCCCTTCTCCCAGATTCGCCGAGACTACATGCGGCAGTGATGCCAAGGAAAACCTTGGCCCACTGGGCGGCCGCAATAGGAAGTAGTTCGTTGCGTTCTGCAGTTCGGCACGGCTGAAGCCGTGCCCTGACAAATCTGGCGCGCGCGGTGTCGAGGACGAACCTCGACCAGCGTACGGCAGCAGGCACGGCGAGCAGGCGCCATTCCTCCAGATAACCCTCACTTCACCTCGAACTGAGCCGCATGCGGGACCGGGTCGCTCCCCGCCGTGAATTGCAGATTATAGGTCCCTGTCCCAAGTCCTCCCGTGCTGAGATTGAAGATATAACCGCCGCCCGAACCGAGCGTCGAATCGAACCGGAAATCGTTGTCCGGGTTCGCGTTGCCGGGTGACTCGAGAGTTCCCGGAGTGTTTGTCGAGACCAGGACAACGCCAGTCGCGTGCACAATAACGGAGGAGTTCGAGAGATCATTTCCGTTCGCGTCGCAGAGTTCCAGCTTGATGGGGATCACTGCACCGCTGTGAACAGCCATGGTCTGGTCATAGAGCAGGCAAAGGCCATATTCAACGGTTTGGGTGAGGCTGCCGCTGCTGGCTTGGAAACTGGAATCCCCGCTGTATTGCGCGGAAATGTTGTGAGTGCCGACCGCAAGGGATGAAGTTGTGAGCGTTGCCTGACCGGAACTCAAGGTCTGAGTGCCCAGCGTGGTCGAAGTCGAGGTATCTGTGAACGTAATTGTCCCAGTTGGTGTGCCGGTGCCAGAAGATGGCGTCACCGTCGCTGTAAGCGTCACTGGTTCTCCCAACACTGATGGATTTGCTGGCGAAGACATGGTGGTTGCCGAGGAAGCCGAGGACTGGAATAACTCTGCACTGGCCAGGATGCTCGAGGCGTCGTTACCGCCAACGACAAGCACGTTGCCGTTGTTAAGTAGAACCGCGTCTTGGGCCTGGCGAGCAGCGGACAGGGTTGCTGTTGGAGTGAAAGTCTTTGTGGCGGGGTCATACAGCTCTGCAGTGGCGAGTATGTTGCTGCTGGCATCGTGGCCGCCGGCGAGAAGCACCTTGCCACCGGTTAGGAGGGTTGCAGTGTGCGCCAAGCGAGCGGTGGTCATGCTTCCGGTAGCTGAAAATGTGCCGGTGGTCGGGTCGTACAGTTCTGCACTGGAGAAAACGACTGGCTGCCCGATAAGCCCTCCTCCGGCAATGAGTACGAGGCCGTCCTGCAGCAGTGTTGCGGTGTGACCGCTGTCGCGAGGGGTTGTCATGCTGCCGGTGAGTGTGAACGAGCCAGTTGCAGGATCGTAAAGCTCCGCGCTGGCTAGATCCTGACCAGGAAACGTGAACGGCGTACCGCCCGCTATGAGCACGTCGCCGTTGTTGAGCAGCGTCTGAGTAAAGCTGAACCGGGCTGTGTTCATACTGCCGGTGAAGCTGAATGTTCCTGTGGTTGGGTCGTAAAGCTCCGCACTAGACACGCCGGAGACCCCGCCACAACTGGGTCCTGGAAAGCCACCAGCTATGAGTACTTTACCGTTGCTTAAGAGTGTCGAGGCAGCTTGCACACGCATCTGGTTCATGCTGCCAGTAGCTGTAAAGGTCCCTGTGGTGGGATCGTAAATTTCCGCGCTGGACAAAATGGTGCTGCATCCGGGTGAGCCGTTGGTGCCCCCTCCAGCAATGAGCACTTTCCCACTGCTTAACAGAGTCGCCGTGTGACCGCTGCGGGCAATCGTCATGCTCCCCGTTGCGGTGAAGATTCCGGTGGCGGGGTCGTAAAGCTCCGCGCTGGCTAGTATGCCGCTGGTGTTTTGGCCGCCAGCAATCAGCACTCTGCCGTTGGCAAGCATGGTTGCCGTGTGGCCAAGCCGGGCAGTGATCATGCTGCCGGTGGGGACCCACGTTTGCGCACCAGCGGGGGAAGCCACTCCGAATGTGAACAGCAGCAATAGAGCGGAAGCGATACGGGAAATCGGAAGAAACAATTTGGCTGGGTTCATTTCGTTCTCCTTTTAGTTGAGCGTGCAGGTAGTTGGGATGGGGCCGCGCTCAAGTCTTTGTGGCCGAATTCAAAATGTGGCGACTTGAGGCAGGCCATTCCTAGCACCACAGTTAAATATTGTCAATGAATAAATATCATTACGTGGAATTAAAACATTTGTACCCTGTGCTAAATGTTTGAACGCCCGGGCTCGGAAAGCCAAGAGTCGTTGGCATACCTAGGTTTCAAGGGCCAAGCCTTATGAAGTAAGGCTTATGATGGCGAATGATTCCCTCCGGAGGCCGGAAGGCAAAAACTCGCGCGCCCTTCAACATGCTTCAATGCAAGTGAAAGGAAGCGCAGTCAGGCGCCGCCACCTTGCGGATTGCATGCGTGAGAAGGAAACGCGGGGAGGCTGGCGTCCGTCCGTATGAGCACAGTGACGGACTGATTTGCTCAGCGAATAATGCTTCGCGGCGAAACCAACTGCCGCAAGGCAACAAGCTGAAATTGAACGTGAAGATCAGTTCGGCATAAAGGGGTGACCTATGACGCCGAGAATCATTGTTCGAAGATCATTCGAGTGTCTGGCAATTCTGTTTGCCGCGATCCTAATTTGTGTTCCAGCGCTGGCCGCGACGGGAGGCGCGAAACCTAAGGCCTCTTCCGCGGCGGCGAAGGCTCAGCCGAAGAACGCCGCGCAGACCGCCTCGCAATCATCGACTGCGGGAGCGGCGCAGGGGAATGATGCGGAGTACACGGCGAAAATACATGAGTACACGACGGAGCCGTATCTGTTGACGCCGCTGGTGGACCACCTGCCTGCATCGGCGACGGTGCCGACGCCGGAGAAAGTTCTGGGGTACGTGATCGGGACGCCGAACAAGCTGACGCACACGGCGGACATTTACAATTATTATCGTGCGCTGGCGGCGGCATCGCCGCGCGTGCGCGTGTTCACGACGGGCAAGAGCGAGGAGGGGCGCGACTTCATGCTCGTCGCGGTGAGCGACGAGGCGAACATCGCGCAGCTCGACCACTACCGCGACGTGACGGCGAAGCTCGCGGACCCGCGAAAAACTCCTCCAGCGCAGGCGGAGCAGCTGGTCGCGGCGGGCAAGCCGTTTTACTGGCTTTCGGGCTCGATTCATTCGCCGGAGACGGGTTCGCCGGAGATGCTGATGGAACTGGCGTACCGGCTGGCCGTGGAGGATTCACCGCAGATCGAGCAGATCCGCAAGAACGTCATCGTGTTGATCACGCCGGTGCTGGAAGTGGACGGGCGCGACCGCGAAGTGGACCTCTACAACTGGGAGAAAGCGAATCCCGGCAAACCGGCGCCGAGCCTGATCTACTGGGGCCACTACGTGGCGCACGACAACAACCGCGACGCGATCGGGATGGCGCTGCAACTCTCGAAAATCCAGATGAAAACTTTTTCGACGTGGCATCCGCAGGTGCTGCACGACCTGCACGAATCGGAGCCGTTCCTTTACATCTCGACGGGC
>DASQHA010000174.1:0-5054 GCA_035632335.1 Terriglobales bacterium | reverse complement strand
TCGGGCTTCCGTTCACGTTCACGACGGTTCCAAATGGCTGCTGGTCGGCCTGTGCATTTGTGGAGATGGTATTGGGACGGTCGTAATAGACGCCATATCCGCCACGCACGGCGGTCGTGCCGTTACCAAACACGTCCCAGGCGAAACCCAACCGCGGACCGAGGTTCGCCCACCTCCGGTTGAACACACCCGGCGGAACCCCTGGATCGCCCGCATAGAGAATCCCGGCCGGAGCGTTCGGATATCGCGTGGATTGCGCGCCCGGATGGTAGGTTGCCAGCTTTCCCAAAACGTCCGTATAGGGAAAGAACGGATCCCAGCGCAGACCAAGATCCAGCGTCAAGCGTGGCGTAACGCGGAACGAATCCTGCGCGAACAGCGAAAAGATATTGAACCGGGTGTTCTTGTACTCGCCGGCGCCTTGCTCGAGATTGTAAAACTTCCCAATCATGAAGTCGGCCAGCGCATCCCCGGTAAAGGGAGCCGACCCGTCGAAGGTGAAATATCCGTTCGCCCGGTAGTCGTTGTTGATGTCGCCCAACCCATGGCCGTATTCACCGCCAATACTGATCTGGTGCTTGCCCTTAGTCCACCGGAGGGTGTCATTGAATTGATATTCCTGGCGGAAGAACGTGTTCGTATCGTTGGTATCGAGCAGAAAGTAACCGTTCACTTGCAGATAAATTTCGGGCGTCTTGTCGTTGTACATGTTCGACCCGAGCGCCGCGAGACCCTTGGGAGGGTAGATCGGAGTATTCGTGTTGTTCGTCCTGTTGAAGGAAAACAGCGCAGTATTTATGAGGGTCGGGCTAATGGTCTGCGTGTCAGTTCCCACGACCGTAGTGTTACGCCAAATGGCGCCCGGCAGAGAAGCGAAGTAATCTCCCGGCGCCAGGAAGCCCGGCTGGTTGGCTTCCGATGTGTAAAAACGCGCCATGAAGCTGTTTTTGCGGGTGAAATTGTGATCGATACGGACCATGTACTGGTTGTCGTCCAGATTGTTCGGCAGCGCGTAGTTGATCGTGCCCTGGCCTGGCGCCGGCGCCGGAATGTAGCTGTTCAACACGGCTGTAGTAATCGGACTGAAATCCGATTGCGGTATTTTGTTGTTCGGATAAGGGGCGCCGTTATTGAACGGATCATTGATGGGGTGTCCGAGAGCCGAGAAATCTCCGGCGCGCTGCTCGTTGGTGGGCACCTGCTGCTCCACCTTGCTGGGAGCCTGGCGAATGCGGGTTCCCTGATAGGAGAAGAAGAAGAAGGTCTTGTCCTTCCCGTTGTAAAGCTTGGGGATTAGCACGGGCCCTCCCAGGGTTGCGCCGAACTGATTGCGCTTGAGTCCGTCGCCCTGTTTGCTGCCGTCCGGATTGATGGGCGCGAAGAAGTTGGCAGCGTTCAAATCCGTGTTGCGCAGGTATTCGAATGCCGAACCGTGAATGGCATTCGTGCCAGAGCGCGTGACTGCATTCACGATACCGCCGATGTTGCGGCCAAACTCCGCGCTGAAAGTGTTGGTCTGTACGCTAAATTCCTGCAGTGCATCGGGATTCGGCATGGGATTCGGCGCATTGCTGTAGTGGTCGTTGTTTTGAGCACCATCCAGGATGTAGTTGGTGGTATTGGCGCGGCCGCCATTCACCGATACCGGTGTGACGCCGGGATACGTCGTTCCGGACGTGACGTTGGAATTTATGACATCAGCCTGCACACCGGCCACCAACTGCATCAGTTGCGTGGGATTGCGGCCGTTGAGCGGCAGGTTTTCAATCCTCTGCTGGTCGACTACGTTCTTCAACGTGATGGACTGCGTATCAACCGTTTCGGCGGCGGCTGAGACATCTACCGTCTGCGCCACGTCTCCCACCTGTAATGTGATGTCCACGCGAACCGACTCATTCACCTGAACCCGGAGATCATTGGCAACAAACTTCTTAAAGCCTTTTGGTTCCACGGAAAGTTGGTAGACGCCAACCGGCAGGCCGCGTATGAAGTATGCGCCCGTGGAATCTGTGGCCCCATGGGAAACGGCATTGGTGCCCACGTTGGTCACGGTCACCTCCACGTTTACGGCAACAGCGCCGCTGGCATCTTTCACGATCCCGTTGATGGAACCCGTTACGTCGGCGCGGAGCACCGCAGCCAGCCCCAGCAATACCAGAAACATATAGCCGACAACGCACTTCGAGAACATAGGCGAGACTCCTTCGTGAATGGAATTTCTAGTTTAGGTCACTCTAACACAAGCGTGAACCACATTACAATAGTTTTGAAATACAGTTTCATATACGAAACGGCCGTTGTTTTGCCGGGGAGAGCCGCTGGGAAACGGGAGGCACCTTGGTGGAGGCTCTCGTCACCAACTGGATCGGGAGGACGATCTGCACGGAACGCAATGGCTTACGAGACGCAATCAGTTTGAGAGCAAGGCGTGCGGCACGCTCGCCGATCTGATAGCTGTTCTGATTGATGCTTGATAGTGGCACCCGCAACAGGTCTGCGAAACGAATATTGTCGACACCGATCACGGCGATATCGTCGGGCACTTGCAGTCCAGCGCCCAGGATCGCGCGCAGGGCTCCGATTGCGACTTCATCGTTGTAACAGAAGACGCCATCGGGCGGCACATTGAGGCCGAGCAGTCGCTTCATGGCTTCATAACCGTGTTCCTCGGAGCGGTCGTCGCCACCCTTGAGTTCCACGATGTAGTCGACGGGAACTTTCATCCCATGACGGGTGAGTGCTTCACGATATCCGCGCAGCCGCCCTACGCCCGTACTGACTTCGGGCCCGCGCAGGTGAGCGATGCGCCGGCAACCGCACGCGATCAGATGTTCGGTCGCGGCATGGCCGACTTTGACGTCATCCACGCCGACGTAATTCGGATCCAATTCGGGGAAGTTACGATCAACCAGGATGTAAGGAATCTTAAGTTCCGCGAGACGCTGGAAGACCGGAACATCAGCGGACGTTTGCACCGACGCGAGCACGATAGCATCCACCTGCCGGGCAATCAGCTCCTCCACTTCCCGATGTTCGATGGCCGGATCCTCTTCTGAAGACGCGATGATCAGGCTGTAGTCGAGAGTTCGAATGCGGCGCGCAATGGCCTTGGCGATCTCGCCGAAAAAGGGGTGTTCCAGGTCGGGCACGATCAGGCCGATTGTGAAGCTGCGCCCGGTTACTAGGCTGCGCGCCGCCCGGTTTGGCTGATAGCGCATCTCCTTTACCCGCTGGAGTACCCGCGCGCGGGTCGCCTCGCTGATATCGCTGTGATTGCGAAGCACCTTGGAGACTGTCACCACAGACAGCCCCAGATCCCGCGCAATGTCCCTCATCGTGACCTGCATACCGAAAAAGCTCTGAAAAAACCCAGGCGGACAAGAGATCTTGACAGCTCTCATCCGCTTACTATATCGTTAACTTTACCGTTTACTCCAGATCCAGCGCAAGGTCAGTTTTGAGGATTCTGCTAGTCGGCGAGATTAACCTGGACGTCATTCTGCAAGGGTGTCACTCCTACCCCTCACCCGGGCGGGAAGTCCTGGTAGACGATCTCGCCATGACACTTGGTAGTTCCTGCGCCATCACGGGGGCGGGATTGGTGCGCCTTGGCAATGCAGCAGTCTACTTTGGCAAAGCGGGGGCAGACCTCGGCGGCAACTTTTGCGTGGAGCGGATGGCAGCTCTTGGACTGGACGTTTCACAGGTGAAACTGGATGCGGGTCTCAAGACAGGCGTGACCATTTCGATTACCTCCCGCCAGGACCGCAGCCTGGTGTCCTATTTAGGCGCGACCACTGCGCTGACCGCGGCTGAGATTCCGGATGGCATCTTCCCGGGGTTCGATCACCTCCACAGCTCATCGTTTTTTATTCAGCGCGGGCTGCATCCCGGTTTTGAGGACGTGTATCAACGGGCCTCTCGCAGCGGGCTCACCACCTCGCTAGACCCGGCCTGCGATCCTGCCGGCGAGTGGCAGTCGGATCTGGACCGGGTCTTGCGTCACGTCGATGTACTCCTCCCAAATGAGGTGGAACTGGAAGGTATCACCGGCGAGAGAGACCCCGTCGCCGGTCTTCGCGCGCTCGAAAACGGAAAAACTCTGTCGGTTGCCAAATTGGGTCCGCGCGGGGCTATGGCGCTTCACAACGGCGCACCGGTTCAGGTCGCGGCGCCGGACGTTGAGGCGGTAGACGTGACCGGTGCAGGTGACTGTTTTAACGCCGGTTTCCTGCACGCCTGGTTGCACCGGTGGCCTCTGAAGGACGCGCTGCAATTCGCCGTGGCTTGTGGATCTTTCTCAATCCGCGCCCTTGGCGGTACCGGCGCCCAGGCCACCGAAGAGCAAGCTTGGGAACTCCTCCGGGCGGCCGGTATGGAAGCGGGGAGCGCGAAAAGATGAAGGGCGGAATCGACTTTCATACTCATCCCGTGCTGATTCGCGAGATGATCAACAGGCACCCGGGACTGGCTGTAGCGGCGAAGCAAACCTATCACTGCGGGAACAATTTCCAGCCGCTCGAAGCGATGCTGCTCGAGATGGATATCTCGGGCATCGACCGAGCCGTTGTGCTGCCCATCGATGCCACTACCAGCCGGAACGCCACGGTCTACAACAACGAGCAGATTGTGGAGGTCTGCGCGATGTCCGATCGGCTCATCGGCTTCGCGAGCGTCGATCCACACCAGGGTTCGGCGCCTCAAGCCCTGACCCACGCCATCGAAAAGCTGGGGCTACGTGGCCTGAAACTCGCGCCCGCGATGCAGGAATTCTACGCCGATGATAAGAAGGCGTACCCGGTTTATGAACGTGCGCAGGAGCTCGGAATTCCGATCTTATTTCATGCCGGTCTGAGCTGGGAACCCGGCAGCCGCCTGAAATACGGCCATCCGTTGCGGTTCGAAGACGTCGCCGCAGACTTTCCGAAGCTGCGAATCGTGCTAGCCCACCTCGCGTGGCCGTGGGTCGTAGACGCAGTTGCCCTGGCGCTGAAATACCCGAACGTTTTTCTCGATACCTCGGCGCTGTTCTTCGACAATCCACGCGATTTTCT
>DASQHA010000173.1:0-1714 GCA_035632335.1 Terriglobales bacterium | reverse complement strand
TTCTTTTCAGCCGTAGAGCAAGGCCATGTTGAATGACGAATCAGTCCTGCCCGCGCGCCCGCGGCAGAACTTGGCCGATTTGTTTGGCGAGTTTTCGGAATCCTCATCCGAATTCATCCTCTACGATGATGGATACCGCAGCTGGAAATACACCTGCGCGCAAGTGGGCCTGGCCGCGCATCATTTTGCTGCGCGGCTCGGCGAACACAACATCGGCAAGGGCGATAAGGTTATCTTCTGGTCTGAAAACCGTCCCGAGTGGATCGCCGCTTTCTGGGGCTGCGTGCTCGCAGGGGTCATCGTTGTCCCCATCGACTACCGCGCGTCACTGCGCTTCTTGCGCCACGTTCAAGAGATCACCGATGCGCGCCTGATCCTGATCGGGGAGGAAGTTCAGTTGACCACCTGGGAGGGGCAGCCGCTCGCTTGGCGACTCTGCGACCTTAAATGGACCACGACAAAATGTGAGGCCCCGTCTGTTCGCATCGAAAGAGATGACGTCGTTGAAATCGTATTCACCTCAGGCGCCACTGGGGAGCCGAAAGGAGTTCTCATCACGCATGGCAACATTCTGGCCAATATTGTGTCGCCGGAGCAGATCGTTTCCGCGTATCGCAGATGGTTCCGACCGGTGCTGCCGCTACGTTTTCTGAGCCTGATTCCTCTAAGTCATATGTTTGGCCAAGTCCTCACGATGTTCATTCTGCCGCTCATACCGGGGATTGCGGTCTTCATGCACGGATACAGCCCGCACGAAATTATGCGGCAGGTCCGCACGCGGCGTGTGTCGGTGATTGTCGCTGTGCCGAAGATCCTCGATGTGCTCCAGAAGCAGATTCTGCAACAATTTCCGGAAACTGCTGATCCGCTTCCGGCTGGATCCCACTGGATCTTCCGGTGGTGGCGATACCGCCGCATGCATTGGTCATTCGGTTGGAAGTTCTGGGCGTTTGTCGTCGGGGCAGCACCGCTCGGAAGAGAACTCGAAGAGTTCTGGTCCCGGCTCGGATTCGCCGTCATTCAAGGATACGGGCTTACCGAAACGGCGCCGGTCGTTGCCTTCAACAATCCCTTCGACGTTAAGGAAGGAACGGTCGGCCAGCCAGTCGCTGGCGTCGAAGTAAAGATCGCGCCGGACGGCGAGATTCTGGTGCGGGGCGAGAGTGTGACACCAGGCTACTACCATGCTCCCGCTGAGACCGCGTCGGCATTCGAGGACGGATGGTTTCACACCGGTGACATGGGGAGATTCGATGAGGCAGGGAACCTGACCATTCAAGGACGCAAGAAAGAGATGATCGTCACACCGGAAGGCCTCAACGTATTCCCAGAGGATGTGGAGGACGTGCTGAATCGGGTGCAGGGTGTGCGGGAATCCGCTGTAGTAGGCAGAGATCGTGTCCACGCTGTTCTTGTGCTGCACGACAGCAGGGACCCAGACGAAATTGTCCGCCGGGCCAACTTGCAGCTCGAAGCTCACCAGAGAATCCGGAGTGTCTCGATTTGGCCTGGCGACTGTTTGCCACGCACGGAAGGCACACAAAAAATAAAACACGGCGAGATACAAGCTTGGGTGGAGACCGGGCGCTCTGCACCCGCGACAGGCACGAGCGGGGGTACAGTAATCGATCTCCTTAGGAGATATGCGCCGGACCGGACCATCACAGCGGAGACAACGCTCGACCAGTTGGGATTGAGCTCGCTCGATCGAGTA
>DASQHA010000172.1:0-4847 GCA_035632335.1 Terriglobales bacterium | reverse complement strand
CCTTCCCTTGCTGCTGGTGGTGGCGGTGGGCGTGTTCGATTTTGGCTCGGCATTCACGGTCAAGCAGAAAGTGGGCAACGTGGCCTTGCAAGGCGCCCGCTTTGCTTCGAACCAGCCTACGAACGACCTCTCGCTGGTCGGGGCGTGTGGGGCGCCAGCATCGATCTGCTCGGTGCGCGACGTGGTGGAGAGCAACCTGGTGGCCAGCCGGCTTAACGACTGCGGACTGGGAACGGTGAATGGCACCGGCAGCGGCCCCCTTTCCTGGACATTTACCGCCAACGCGGGCTGCGGTGGAACGCTCACTTTGAAAATCGAGCGCGGCTACGTCTACACCGCCATTCTGCCGGCTCCGCCTTTTCAGGCGAATTACACGATTGAAGCGACGCGGGTGACGGTAAGCTATCCCTACCGGTGGCAGTTCAACCGGGTGGTTCCGTTCATCGCGCCGACGGCGAATTATCCGGCTACTACGCAAATCAACTCCATCGCGATCATGCAGAATCTGAATTGAAGGATGGTTCGTGACTGGCGTGAATAAATCCCGGCGGAAAGACGAGCGCGGCATCACCATCATCCTGGTGGCGTTTTCGCTGTTGGCGTTGCTGGGCATGGCCGCGCTGGCCATCGACGTCTCGACCCTGTACGTGGCTCACGGCGAAGCGCAGCGCGCCGCGAATGCGGCGGCCCTGGCAGGCGCCCGGATGTTTGCGTTTTCCGGGTACACCTCGGTCTCTACTCCTTCTCCTTCAACGCCCGCGGCAGCCGACGTTTGTCAGACGGCGGCTCCGGGCGCGGATGCGGCCGCCAACCGGCAGGCGGAAGCCGTGGCCGCGCAAAACCTGGTGGCGGGGCAGCCGGCGGCGGTGCAATCCATCGCTTGCAATACCACGGCGGCGAATCCGCAGATCACCGTGACCATCCAGCGCACCGGATTGCCGACCTTCTTCGGACGGATCTGGGGAGGCGCAGCCAACAGCGTGACCGCAACTGCTGTGGCGGAGGCGTATAACCCTTCGGGCTCTACGGCGCCGATTCAGGTGCTGGGCGTGAAGCCCTGGCTGATACCCAACTGCGATCCGACCACTGCCGGACCCGGCGACTGTGCCCTCGGGGGACGGTTCGTCGATAACATCACTGGAGCGATTCAGAACAATGGCTCGTTCGTGGGGAAAACCATCACGCTGACTCACGTCGCGGGTGCGGCGACCCCGAATGTCTCGACTACCCTACCTTTCCTCACGCTGGACTACTACCGGGCAAATGTTCCCATCAACCCGCCGGCGCCGGTCTGCCCTTCGACCAGCGCAGTGGGCTGTTCCCAGGTAGGCAGCGACGATTATCTCGACAACATCGCGTGCGCCTCGGCCTATCAGTTCAGCTGCGGTCAGATCGTTGGAGCGGGCCAGGCGGTGAGCGTGCAGACCGGGGGCGGCCTGGGGGTTGAAACCAACGAGGGGACGCAATGCCTGATCCACGCCACCGGCCAAGGAACCGGCTTTGGCCAGGATGTTCTGACCGATGTGGGCAATTCTCCGCCGGTCACCATCGCGGGCGGAGACAATAATCCGAATCCGCTTCTGCAAGGGATAACCAGCATCAGCCGCAGCGACTCAATCGTTACGCTTCCGATCTACCACCAGGCCGCGGGTCCCAACCTCTGCCCGGGTGGATGCACCCAGACCGCAACCATTGTGGGTTTCCTGCAGGTAGGGATTACGCAGAATGTTCCCAACGCGACCAGCCCTCCGGGCGCCGTGGCCAACGGTAAGATCGAGGGCGTGATCATGAACGTCGCCGGATGTAATTCCGGAGCCGGCGGGACCGCGGTTTCTGGGGGCGGCGTGTCTCCTATTCCGGTGCGGCTTATTCATCAATAAAGCCAGTCAGGAACCGATCAAAAGAGACGACTCGCGGCGGTTGGTCGCTGCCGCACGAGCGAGGGCGCTCGCGCCTACATCGGGCTAAAGCTACCCTTGAACGCTCCCGAATTCCGGCCCCGGTTAAAGAATCCCTGGATCGCCCGAGTTCGTTTTCGCAATAGGGGTCCTTCGACTGCATGACGGCTTCGCCAAGCGAAGCCGCCACTTCGCTCAGGATGACAGCGCACGAGCCGGGCGCTCGCGCCTACATTGTTACTGGGGTGGGGGAGCTTCCTGGGCGGGCGGGTTGGTTTCCTGCTGGCCGGGGCCTTCCGGCTGGGGCTGCATTTCGGGTTGCGCTTCCGGCGGGGGTTGGGGCTCGGGTTCGCTTTGGGTGACGGGCGGCGGGGGAGCGGCGATGGCGGGTTGCGATACGCCTCCGTTGCCGCGATAGCTGAGGATGACGCTCTTCAGTTTTCCCGGCTCGCGCTCGGAGTCGACCATGATGAAGTTGAAGCGGGAGCCGTTGAGCAGCGAGACCAAGGCTTCGCGGATGGGCAGCGGGCCGATATTGGTGACGATCTGTTCCTGGGCGGCGCCGGGCGGGACGGTGATTTCCGTGCCGGTCTGGCGCTGGACCTCTTTCAATATCTGGTCCAGGCTGGCGCGTTCGGCGGAAATGCTCAGGCGTCCATTGGCGAAATGGACCTCCATCCGCGAAACCGGCTGGGCGGGCGGAGGTGGGGTGTAGGAAACGTTATTGAGACGGGCCTGGAGCGCGGCCTGCTGCTGGTCAGACATCAGCTTGACGATGACCGTGGTGCCATCGGGAAAAATCTGATAGTGCTGTGGGCTCTTCAGGTCGATGACCACCCGGGTGGTGGGCGGGTTCTCACTGAAGCGGGCCACGCGATAGCCTTTGATTTCACCCTGGTTGAGCAGTTTGGTGCGCAGGTCGCCGGCCGGTTTGGAGTTGGGAAAATCTAGGATCAGACGATCCGGGTCGGTGATGACCTGACTGCGCAGAGGCACGGGCTGGCTGGTGGCGATTTCCACGCTGACGCCGCCGGGAGTGGTGGTGACCTTTACGCTTTGAACCGTTGCCAGCGATTTGGCGGCGGGCGCGGCCGAGACTCCAGCGACCATAAGCACGCAGGTCAGCAGGTATACCGAAAGTATGTGAAGAACGCAGCGCATGGGCACTCTGAAATCTGATTCTAGCAGTCATGGAAAGGGCTGGCAGTGACGTTAGCCCTTCTGAGTAATCATCGTGGGGCGTGGGTGGGACGGATTTGGGACAGGTTCGATGTGGGCGAACCATGTGGGGGCAGCTGACCTCGCGCTGTCCAGCCGACTCCTGCGGCTCTATCGTAAAAGCGCTGCCGAGCTTCGCTCGGCTGGACAGCCGAAGGCGGCTGTCCCCACGTGGTTTGATCAGGCTGGCTCGGGATGACAACGGGTCGCATCGAAGTGCTCTCGATGCGGGCGCCGTCGCTGGTTATAGGGGTCCTTCGGCTCCGCTCAGGAGGACACGGGGACTGCGCGGCTTCTGCTTACTTTTCCTCCGCTATTTTTTCTCTGGGGCGGCGGGATCATTGACTGACGCTGAGAGGCGGGTGATTTCGTCCAGTTGTTTCTGGGCGTCCGCGACCTCGGCGGGCTGGGTGACGAGCTTGAGATAATTTCTGATGTGAAGCGAGGCTTCGGGGTATTGGTGTTCTTGCGCCAGAATCATGCCCAGCAGGTATTCCAGCTTGGGGACCTGGTGCTGGTCGTCCACCTTCATGCCTTGGCGGGCGCTCTTCTCGGCTTCGGGAAAGTTATGGATATAGTAATTTCCCAGCGAGTTGAACAGCCAGGCTTCGGGGAAATTTACCGGGTTCAGCGCCAGCAGCTGGGTTGTCACCGTGACCAGTTCCGGCCATTTCTGCTGCCGGGCGTCTAATTCCGCCACGCCGCGGTAGGGATTGACGTACTTGGGATCGGCTGCGATCGACTGCTCGAAGGAATGGCGGGCGGGAGCGTCCTGGTTGGTGCGCATCTGGACGCGGCCCAGATCGAACCAGGCGGCGGCGTACTTGGGATAAATCTCGACTGCCTTATTGAGCAGTTGCTGGGCCTCATCCCATTTTTCCTTGCTCGCCCTTTCGCGTCCCTTCTCGTAAGCCTTCCGGGCGTCTTTGGGGGCCATGGCGCTGGTGGCGCTGATGGTGAGGCCTTCGACCTGGCCCATGCGATGCAGCACCAACCGGCCGATGTCGGTGCTTTCGAGGGTAGTGAGGCGGCTGGCCAGATCGATGGGCTGGGAGATGAAGCCGGGAAGGTCGGCCAGCAGTTCACATTCGCGCCAGTCACGCCGGCTGCGGTTGCTACCCGCGGGGTTAGCGATCGAATCGATATCGGCTTCGCCGATGCCGGCAGCGGCGATGGAGTTCTGGTCGCCGAATTCAAAACTGAAGCCGCCATGGAGGTCGGTGTGGGCCACGGTCTGTCTACGGCCGCGGCAAATGGTCTGAATATTGGCCGACTCGGTGAGCTGGGTGCCGTCGTCGAGCACCACCTTGCCGGAAATAAAGGCCCGTTGTCCCATGGTGTTGTCGGGCTGGCTCAGGCTGGGTTGGGTCATGCTCGGGGTGCGGGTGGGAGTGGAAGTGGGAGTGCCCCCTTGACCGCCGGTGGGCTTGCCGCCCTGGGCAGAAGCAGCCAGGCTTAAGGTCAGGGTGAGGAACAGACAGCAGGTCGGACGGTAGTTCATAGCATGCCCCCTGGACAGATTGGGGGGATTATACGTCCGCAGCGGGGCCCGTGAGGCAAGGTTATTTTCGCAGTGCCCGCCCTTGCAGGGGGCATCGTTTTGCTCAAACCGGGGCCGGGGTGATGGGCCGGCTCTTGTGCCCCTAGGCTGGCTTTCGTGCCGCTGCGCGCCAGATCCTTCGGGACTGAAGTCCCTGAGGATGACGCCGTTGTATTGGAGCATGTAGGGGG
>DASQHA010000171.1:0-54718 GCA_035632335.1 Terriglobales bacterium | reverse complement strand
ATGAGCAAGCCGCTGCGACAGAAGGTCATCCTGGAACTGCTGGACCGCGGCTCGGTGAGCAGCCAGGAAGATCTGCAGCGGGCGTTGAGCAAACGCGGTTTGAAAATAGGGCAGGCGACGCTGTCGCGCGATATTCATGAGCTTGGCCTGGTCAAGACCGGAGCGGGCTACGTACTGCCGGGCGAAGCGGTGTCCGAACCGGCGTTGCCGCCGGTTTCGCGCCTAGTGCGGGAATTTGTGCTGGAAGTGAAAGCGGCGCAGAACCTGCTGGTGATCAAGACCACGGTGGGCAGCGCGCAGCCCGTCGCGGCGGCGCTCGACGGACAGGATTGGGAGGAAGCCATCGGAACCATCGCCGGCGACGACACAATATTGATGGTGTGCTCCGACAACCGGAGCGCAAAAGTGCTGGCCGCCCGTATTCAGGAGATGCTCTCCTGATGGCGTCCCGACTCAAGACCGCAATCCTGGGTGCGACTGGATACTCCGGTTTCGAACTGGCCCGAATTCTTCTGCGCCATCCCGGCGTGGAAACACCGGTGATGCTTCAGCGTTCCGGCGAAGCTGCCACCCAGGTCAATCTCGCCGACATGTATCCCGCCATTTCGGGTAACGGCGGATATCCGCTCCAGGCCTGGTCGTGGGCCGAGCTGAAACGGCACCAGATCGAACTGCTCTTCCTGGCCACGCCGCATGAGGCGTCGCGTGCTCTGGTGCCGGAAGCCATTGCCCACGGCCTGCGCGTAGTTGACCTGAGCGGCGCATGGCGCCTGCAGCAGGCGCAAAACCGCGCCGTCTACGGCTTTCACGACGAGAACGCCGTCACCGCAGCCGACCTCATGAAGCAGGCGGTGTACGGGCTGCCGGAGTTGAACGGCGACAAACTTCCTGGCGCCGCGCTGGTGGCCAATCCCGGTTGCTACGCCACTTCAGTGATTCTCGCGCTGGCTCCGCTGGTGGCTGCCGACATCATCGATCGCGAGAAGGGAATCATTTCCGATTCGAAGTCTGGCGTCTCGGGCGCCGGCAAGGAAGCGACCGCGCGCACCCATTTCGTTTCCGTGGCCGACAACCTTTCTGCCTACTCGGTCTTCGGTCATCGCCACGTGGGAGAAATTCTCGAGCAGTTGAAACTGGATTCAGGCGAGCTGATTTTCACTCCGCACCTGCTACCCATTCCGCGAGGAATTCTTTCCACCATTTACGTTCATCTGAAGCAGGAGATGAAAGCGGCGGAAGTGCAGTCCTGCTTCAACGATTTTTATGCGGGCAAGCCGTGGGTCCGGGTTTTCGCGACGCCGAAGCTGCCGGAAATCCAGTTTTCGCTGCACACCAACTATTGCGATCTGGGCTTCTGCCTGGCGAAAGACGGACGCCGCATGGTGCTGGTTTCGTGCGTGGACAACCTGCTCAAAGGAGCCGCCGGACAGGCAGTTCAAAACATGAACCTCATGTACGGGTTCAAGGAACAGGAAGGTTTGCAGTGAAGATCGTAATCAAACTCGGCGGCGCGGCCCTCGAAAACAAGGACACTTTGATCAAGTGCGCTCGCGCCATCGTGGAGTTGGCGGAGGACGGCCATAAAGTCACCGTGGTGCACGGCGGCGGCGCGGCGCTCACCCGCACCCTCAAACTTCTGGGCAAGGAAAGCGATTTCGTGAACGGATTGCGCATCACCGATGCCGAGACCCGCGATGTCGCTCTGATGGTCCTGGCCGGGATCGTGAACAAGAGCCTGGTCGCAGCCATCGTGGCCGCAGGACGTCCGGCCATCGGCCTGTGCGGCGGAGACGGCATGGCATTTCGCGCCCGCAAGAAACAGACGCAGGGCTACGACCTGGGATTCGTGGGCGAAATCTGTTCGGTCGAGCCACGCTGGCTGGAAGCCATCTGGGGGCTGGGCGGGATACCGGTTTTGTCCTCGGTGGCGCTGGGTTCGGACGGCGAATATTACAACGTGAATGCGGACCAGATGGCTTCCGCGTGCGCCGTGGCCTGCCATGCCGACACCCTCATCTTCCTCACCGACGTGGCTGGGGTGAAGGATGCCGCGGGCGCGGTCATGCCCTGGCTGAACACCAAGCAGATTCCGGGCATGGTGGAGAATGCGGTGATTGCCGGAGGCATGCTGCCCAAACTTGAAGCCTGCGGACAAGCGCTGCGCAAAGGTGTAGGCCGGGTGCGAATCCTTCCGGCGGCGCAGGCCGACACCCTGCCGCAGTTCTACCTGACCAAACTCGATGGTGGCACGGAGGTGATCGTCGCATGAGCCTCGCCACCGTAGTCCGTTCCGAATCAAAGCTGCTGCTTCCCACCTACGATCGCCAGCGCGTGCTGTTCGAGCGCGGCCGCGGCGTTTATTTGTGGGATTCAAAGGGCAAGCGCTACCTCGACTTTCTGAGCGGAATCGGAGTCAACGCGCTGGGACACGCGCACCCGGTGATCCAGTCGACGCTGAAACGGCAGGCTGGCCGGCTGATTCACGTCTCGAATCTGTTTTTCCACGAGTTCCAGGCGGAGCTGGCGAAACGTCTGACGAAAATCTCCGGCCTGGATAAGGCGTTTTTCTGCAATAGCGGGACCGAAGCCTGGGAAGGAGCGCTCAAGCTGGCCCGCGCCTTTGCCCGCACTCAGAACAGCAATGGCCACAAAGCCAAGTGGCGTCTGCTGGCGCTGGAGAATTCATTTCATGGCCGAACGTTCGGCTCGTTGGCCACCACGGGGCAGGAAAAATATCGTCATCCCTTCGCGCCCCTGGTGCCCGGAGTCGGCTTTGTCGCTTTCAACGACGTTGACGACCTCAAGCGGCAGTTTGACGGCAGCGTCTGCGCCATTTGCCTCGAGACCATTCAGGGCGAAGGCGGGATTCGTCCCCTCAGTCCTGAATTTCTGCAGACCGCGCGGCAACTCTGCGACCGCACCGGAGCTCTGCTGATCCTCGACGAAATTCAGTGCGGGCTCGGCCGCACGGGAAAATACTTCGCTTACCAGCATTACGGGATTCAGCCCGACATCGTCACGGTGGCGAAACCATTGGCGGCGGGCCTTCCGCTGGGAGCGTTGCTGACTACCGATCGCGTGGCCAGCGGTATGCATCCCGGAATGCACGGCACCACTTTCGGCGGCGGCCCGCTGGCCTGTGCCGTGGCCATCGAATTCTTACGCGTCCTGGACGGCATGCTGGGACACATACGCCAGACCGGTGATTACTTCCGTACGAAACTGGAAGGCCTCAAGGCCAGGCACACCGGCGTCCGCGAGATTCGCGGCATGGGCCTGATGCTGGGCATGAATCTCGATTCGGCCGACCGGGCGAAAGCTGTGGTCGCGCAATTGCTCGATCACGGCATTCTCATCAATCGCACCCAGGACACGGTGCTGCGTTTCCTGCCGCCCTACATCATTCAGAAAGCCCACGTGGACCTTGTGGTTCGTGCCCTCGATGCGGCACTCACCTCCACTCAAGCGAAAAAGAATTTGAGCAATGACGCAAAGTCAAAAAGAAGGAGCCAATTACGTTGAGCAGCCAGCCATTTCAAACTACGCAGGTCGCAACGCCCCCGGCAACCACGAACTTTCCGGGCCGCGACCTTATCTCAATCCGCGATCTCAGCCCGATTGAGATTGAAACCATTTTTCATCTCGCGGGGCTGTTGAAGGCGCGACCGTCCAATTTCCGCACCGCGCTCGCCGGCAAGCAGATGGTGATGTTTTTCGAAAAGCAGTCGTTGCGCACCCGGCTCACCTTCGAAGCCGGGATGGCCAGCATGGGCGGCAACGCCTTCTTCATGGACCAGACTGCCGGCCGCTTGGACGCCCGCGAAAAGCTGAGTGACATTGCCCACAACGTCGAGCGCTGGGTGGATGCCATCGTGCTGCGCACGTACTCCCACGGCACGGTCGAAGGAATGGCCGAGCACGCCTGCATCCCGGTGATCAACGCGCTCAGCGACCTTGAACATCCCTGCCAGGCCCTGGCCGATTACTTCACCTTGCTGGAGCGCTTCGGTAACCTGAAGAAAATCTGCCTGGCCTACGTGGGCGACGGCAACAACGTGGCCCACTCTCTGCTGCTGACCGCAGCCACTCTGGGCTCGCGGATTCGCATCGCCACGCCCGAGGGCTACGCCTGCGATCCGCAAATCGTGGCCGACGCCCGTGACCTGGCACAACAGACCGGAGCGGTCATCGAAATCCTCAACGATCCGAAACAGGCCGTGGACGGGGTGGACGCGATTTATACTGACGCCTGGACCAGCATGGGTCACGAGCACGAAGAGCAAGAGCGGAACCGGATTTTCCCGCCCTACCAGGTAAACGAAAAGCTCGTGGCCGGCGCGGCGCCTCACGCCGTCTTCATGCACTGTTTGCCGGCGCATCGCGGGATGGAAATCACGGACGCCATCATGGATTGCGATCGCTCCGTGGTCTTCGACCAGGCCGAAAGCCGCTTGCACGTGCAAAAGGCCATTCTGCTGTTACTGCTCGGCGGCAAGGTGGGCCGCTCGAATTCGAGGAATTCCAATGGCTGAAAAAGTTGTGCTCGCATATTCCGGAGGTCTGGACACCTCCATCATCATTCCCTGGCTGAAGGAAAACTACGCCTGCGACGTGATTGCCATGGTCGGAGACGTAGGCCAGGGGGACGACATCGAAGCCGTTGTCGAGAAAGCGTACAAGACCGGCGCCAGCAAGGTAGTCGTCGAAGACATGCGCGAGGAATTTCTCACCGGATACGTGTTCCCCGCATTGCGGGCAGGCGCGGTCTACGAGCACAAGTATCTGCTGGGCACTTCGCTGGCACGTCCGGTGATTGCCAAGCACCAGGTGGAGGTGGCTCTCCGCGAGGGGGCGACAGCGGTCGCGCACGGTTGCACCGGCAAAGGCAACGATCAGGTCCGCTTCGAACTCGCTTATCAGGCGCTCGCGCCCGAACTCAAAGTGATTGCTCCCTGGCGGGAATGGACTTTGAAGTCGCGCGAAGACTGTCTCGACTATGCGGAGAAGCGGGGCATCTCCGTCACCGCCAGCCGGGAGAAGATTCACAGCCGCGATCGCAATCTGTGGCACATCAGCCACGAGGGCGGGGAACTGGAAGATGCCGGCAACGCGCCTCTCGCCAGCACCTGGCAGTTGACTCGTTCGCCGCAGGAAGCTCCCGATCGCGAGGAGCAGGTCGTCATTGGCTTTGAAAAAGGAACTCCGGTTTCTGTGAATGGCATGAAGCTGGATCCGGTTTCGCTGGTCGAGTTGCTGAATGAAATCGGCGGGCGCAACGCCATCGGCCGTATCGACCTGGTGGAGAACCGCTTCGTCGGCATCAAGTCGCGAGGATGTTACGAGACCCCAGGCGGCACTCTGCTCATTGCCGCTCATCGCGAACTCGAAGCCCTCTGCCTGGAGCGCGATCTGATGCACTTCAAGCAACACATTGGGCTGAAGTACGCCGAGCTGGCCTATTTCGGCCTCTGGTTCACCCCGCTGCGCGAGGCGCTCGACGCATTCGTCGATAACACGCAGCAGGACATTACGGGCACGACCACTCTCGCCTTATACAAAGGCAACGTTTCGGTGGTCAGCCGCCAGTCGGAGAACTCTCTCTACCGGACGGATCTTTCATCGTTCACTATGGGTGACAGCTATGACCAGAAAGATGCGGAAGGCTTCATCCGCATTCTGGGATTGCCGTCGCGCTCGCGCGCTCGTCTCCGCGCCGACGCGGCCAAGCCCGAGGTGACGCGGTCAGGGGGCACGCGATGAAGATGTGGTCAGGACGGTTCCGCCAGCCGCTCGATGCCGATTTCGAGCGCTGGCAGCGATCGTTCGACTTCGACCGGCGCTTGCTGCGGGAGGAGCTGGCCGCCAGCAGCGCCCATGCCTCCGCATTGAAGAACGCCGGAATCCTGTCTTCAAGCGAACTGATCGCCATCCTTCAAGGCCTGAAGCAGATCGGCGAGAAGGCCGCCGCATCTCCCGCCTTTCTCGAAGACAACGACGCCGAAGATGTGCATCACTTCGTCGAAAAGCAGCTGGTCGCGCTCATTGGCGACGCCGGGTACAAGCTGCACAGCGGCCGTAGCCGCAACGAGCAGATCGCGACCGACCTGCGTCTCTACGTTCGGGCTTCCATAGATCAGATACGCTCCGACCTGGCGGAGTGGCTGAGCATCGCGCTCGACCGCGCTGAACAGGCGGGAAATGCGGCCATGCCGGCCTACACTCACTTGCAACGCGCCGAGCCTGTGCTGGTTGCGCACTGGTTGCTGGCCTATGTCGAAATGTTCCTGCGTGACGTCGACCGGCTGGCTGACTGCCGCAAGCGCCTGAATGCTTCTCCCCTGGGCTCCGGCGCCGTCGCGGGCGCGACACTCCCGCTCGACCGCCGCGCCATGGCCGAAGAGCTGGGCTTCGACGCACCGACCGCCAACAGCATCGACGCCACCAGCGATCGCGATTTCATCCTGGAGTTCGTTGGAGCTCTTTCCCTTGTGGCCGTCCACCTGAGCCGCTGGGCGGAGGAAATGATCTTATTTTCATCGCAGGAATTCGGCTTCATCCGTCTGCCGGAAGCGTATTCGACCGGAAGCAGCGCCATGCCGCAGAAGATGAACCCGGACCTGCTCGAACTCACCCGCGGCAAGGCCGCCCGCATCATCGGCGACGCCACCGCTCTGCTGGTCACTGTGAAAGGCTTGCCTCTGGCCTACAACAAGGACTTGCAGGAAACGCAGCAGCCGCTCTTCGATGCCGCTGCCACCGTGCTCTCGCTTGTTCCCCTGGCGTCCGGCTGGATGAAAGCTGTCGAATTCAATCACCAGCACATGCAGGGCGCCGCCGAGTCCGGATTCATGAACGCCTGGGCCGCCGCCACTTACCTGGTGCGGCGCGGAGTTCCTTTTCGCCTGGCCCACGAACAGATTGGCAAAGCGGTGCAAACCTGCATCGAAAGAAATTGTGAGCTGGGAGATTTGCCGTTGGAGGAACTACGCCAGTTGAATGCCGCCTTTGATCAGGATTTCTATTCCTCTTTGAGCCTGCAAGCGGTCCTTGGAATCCACGACGTTCCGGGAGGCACCGCTCCGGCACGAGTTCGCCAGGCCATCGCCGACACCAGGCGGAAAGTGGCCGGCATGCGGGAGGACATCCATGCGCACGCGTGAAGCCCTGCTGCCTGACGCCGAGCAGATACACGAACTGATCGCAACCTACTCTCACGACGGGACCCTGTTGCCCCGTACTTTCGCCGAGGTCTGCGAAAATGTTCGCGACTTCGTGGTGCTCGAAGATCACGGCCACATCATTGGGTGCGGCGCGCTTCATCTTTACGGTCCGCACCTGGCGGAGATTCGTTCCATCACTGTCGATCCCGCGCGCCAGGGCTCGGGCGGCGGCGAGCGCCTGGTCAAGGCTTTGCTGGCCCAGGCCAAGAAACACAATGTCAGTTCCATTTGCCTGTTCACGCGCATTCCGGAATTCTTCGCTCGCCTTGGCTTCGCCATGGCCCAGCGCGAAGACCTGCCTGACAAGATCCACAAAGACTGCTGCGTCTGTCCGCGCTTCGACCATTGCGATGAAGTGGCCATGGTGCGGGGCGAATTGCCCAAATTCGCCATGCTTCCGCAGCCCGCCAACTGGCTGGTGAAAATCGAGGTATGAAAGTTCGCGCTCGTCGCCAGAACGATCGTTATCAGAACGTTCGTCCCCAGAAAAAGATATGTCTTCCAGCCGGGTTCAGTTTTGCCGCGACATGCGCCGGAATCAAGGCCAGCGGACGGCCTGATCTGGCGCTGGTCGAAGCCTGTCCGGGTACAAGCGCGGCGGCGGTATTCACCAGGAACCGTGTCGTAGCCGCGCCCCTCGAGGTAGGACGCGGGTCGCTGGCCGCCAGCCGGGGCCGGGTGCGAGCTGTCATCGTGAACTCCGGCAATGCCAACTGCGCTACCGGCGAGGCTGGAATTCGGGCCTGCCAGGAAGTTTGTATGAACCTGGCCGGGTTGCTGCGAGTGCATGCCCGCGAGATCTTCCCATCGTCCACCGGCATCATCGGCGTTCCCTTGCCCGTCGAAAAGATAGTCGCAAAGCTACCCGAATTGACGGCCACTCGCCAGGCGACGCAGCAGGGAATTGCTGACTTTGCCCGCGCCATCATGACCACCGACACCCTGCCCAAGCTGGCCTGCACAACCGTTCATTCGGGAACAGCGGCGGTCAACTTTCTCGGCATAGCCAAGGGTGCCGGCATGATTCATCCGCAGCTGGCTACCATGCTGGTCTATCTTTTCACCGATGGGGCTGCCACTTCTGCCGAGCTAAAACGTTTGTTGCGAGAGTCCTGCGAACAAACCTTCAACTGCATCTCGATCGACGGGGATACCTCGACCAATGACACTGTCCTGCTGCTGGCCAGCGGACGCAGCGGAGTCCGTTTGAACCAGCCATCGGTGCGGGAAAAGTGTTCGAACGCGCTCCTGCAAGTTTGCCAGTCTCTGGCCGAACAGATTGTCTCCGACGGCGAAGGCGTGAAACATGTGATTCATCTCTCCATTGAGCAGGCCAGGAATCGCAGGGAAGCCAGGCAGGTGGCCCAGACCGTGGCCCATTCGCTGTTGGTGAAGACGGCATGGGCGGGCGCCGATCCGAATTGGGGACGCATCCTCGCCGCCGTGGGACGGTCAGGGATTGTCCTGGATCCGGCGAAAGTCAGCGTCCAGATCGGCGATCAAACCGTGTGCCGGCGCGGTGTCGCGTGCGCGTTTGACGAGCAGCGGGCCCATCGGGCTCTTGCCCAGCCGCGCTGCGAGATTCGCATCTCCCTGGGGCGGGGTAAGGCTTCCATCCAGTTCCTGACCACCGACCTGACCCAGGAATATGTGCGCATCAATGCCGACTATTCCACCTGAATTTCGTTGTCTCGGGGTTATCTTCCGGGCGATTGTCCAGTTCGTAACTACAGTATCTTCCGGATGGTATTAGCTGGCGAGTGCGCGTTACTAATGGAAATACCCCAACGCGAAGGAGCGAACGGCAGACGCTGGTAACTCCCCATAACCGGCCGGCGTCTGCCCCTCCTGTAAGTCGTCCCCATCAACCCACGCTTAGTTTGGACCGCTCCGCTGGCCGGGGAAGAAGGTTCCGCCCGCCAACACCGTCTCGACCGCCAGAACCAGATCGCGGGCGGCGTCACCTTTCGCCACCGCGCCGCGAATTCCATCCGTCTTCAAATGGCGATAAAGGTCATCGGAGAGATGCAGCGAAAACAGGATCACGGGAATCTTTGGTTCCCGCTTGGTAATCTGACTGGCGGCGTCGAGGCCGTTCATCACCGGCATGGTAATGTCCATGATGATCACGTCGGGACGAAACTGCAGCGTCTTTTCCACCGCTTCCTTTCCGTTACTGGCTTCCGCGCAAACGCTCCAGCCCGGCCGGAGCTCAAGCAGATTGCGTATCCCCAGCCGCATCACTTCGTGATCGTCGGCCACCAGCACCCTCACCCGCGGTTGCGGAGAACCATACACTGTCGTGGTCGCCATAATCATGTTTCGAGTCTGCCAGCCTCGTGAGTCCGCCAGCGCACCCGCCTCGAGAGCGCTCTGATTTGTGCGGCTCAACGCCGCGTCACTCTGGCCAGATAAATTTGGTTGCGATTGCCCGAGCGTAACTGCGTTCCTTCCTCCAGACAATGGCCCTGACGTGCGGGGCGTGGCACAAAAGTGTTAAGGAAAACTCTTAGAACAGGATTCAGCCGGCAGAAATGGTTCACCCAGGCTGGCCGCGACACTTTGAACCTGTGCGCCCGTCCTGTATCTTTACCAGTCGGATGGCATCGCATGCGGCCCGGCCGCGCGCAATAGAACCAGGATCGTAAACATGAAGATCTCATTCGTTCGCATTGCATCGCTCGTCACTTTGTTCGGGATTTTCACTTCGCTCGCGCTGCTCGCGGCGCAGTCGCAACCCGCCGCCGACCTCATCATTCGCAACGCCAAAATCTGGACCGTGGATAAAACCCATCCCACGGCGCAGGCGGTCGCAGTGCTCAACGGCCGCATTGTTGCCGTCGGTTCTAACGATGAGGTCGAAGCCTGGCGCGGCCCGCGCACTCGCGTGGTGGATGCTGCCGGCAAATTGTTGCTGCCCGGCTTCAATGACTCCCACGTGCACTTTGTGGATGGAGGCCTGTCGCTCGACAGCGTGCAGCTCAATGACGCCGCTAGCGCCGCCGAATTCGCCCGGCGGATCGGTGAACAGGCGAAGAAAACGCCCCGGGGCGAATGGGTGACCAGCGGCGACTGGGATGAGACCAAATGGACTCCAGCAGCCATGCCCACTAAAGACCTGATCGACCCGCTCACCCCGGACACTCCTGTATTCGTGAGCCGCTACGACGGCCACATGGCTCTGGCCAACTCAGTCACCCTGAGACTGGCCGGCATCACCGCCCAGACGCCTGACCCTCCCGGCGGCGTGATCGTGCACGACGCCCAGGGCAACCCCACCGGCGCGCTCAAAGATGCTGCCATGGATTACGTCTACAAAATTGCGCCGCCGCTTTCGCATGATGCTCGGATGCGGGCGGTCAAGCGCGCTCTGGCCCATGCCGCCTCCCTCGGTGTCACCAGCGTGCAGCACATGAACCCGGAGTATGCCGACATCGCCGTCTATTCCGAGTTGCTGGAGCGCGGCGAACTCACTGCACGCATCTATGCCGCGCCGCTTATCCCCGGTGTTGATGATCAGGTAAAAATTGGTATCCGACATGCCTTCGGCGGCCCGTTTCTGCGCATTGGAGCCCTCAAGGCGTATGCCGACGGCTCGCTTGGGTCTTCCACCGCGTATTTCTTCGATCCGTTCAGCAATCAGCCCAATAACCACGGCCTGCTTTCGGACGAAATGCATCCCGTCTCGCTGATGCAGGACCGCATGATGAGAGCCGACGCCGCCGGATTGCAGATTTGCACGCACGCCATCGGCGACCAGGGCATTTCGATCATCCTCGATCTGTATAGCGAGATCGTAAAGGCGCACGGCGAGCGCGATCGCCGCTTTCGCATTGAGCACGCGCAGCATATGGCGGCAAAAGATTTCGACCGCTTCGCTCAACTGCACGTCATCGCCTCCGTCCAGCCCTACCATGCCATCGATGACGGACGCTGGGCCGAGGAGCGCATCGGCCACGACCGCGCCAGCCGGACCTATGCATTCCGCACCTTCCTGAATCACGGCGTGCGCCTCGCCTTCGGCACTGACTGGAACGTGGCTCCCCTGAACCCGATGCTGGGCCTGTATGCCGCGGTCACTCGCGCCACGCTCGATGGCAAGAATCCCAATGGATGGTTTCCCGAGCAGAAACTCACGGTTGCCGAAGCTGTCGAAGCCTACACCATGGGTTCCGCCTATGCTGAATTCCAGGAAAACGACAAAGGCTCGATCACGCCCGGCAAACTGGCGGACATGGTCTTGCTCAGCGACGACATCTTCAGCATCGATCCCGTGAAAATTCGTGACGTCAAGGTTCTGAGCACGTGTGTGGGCGGGAAAATCGTGTGGGATGCTACGCAAAAATCAGTCCAGTGAGCTTTTTCACCCTGCCGGCGCGGTGCCGATTTACGCATCTGCCCTGGGTGGATTCCCCGGGCCGCGCGGGAATTTTGCACAGGCCAAGATGTACTAACGGCCATCTTGACACCCTCCCAACCGAAGCGTAACTTTCATTAAGTTTTTTTAATGCTGGAAGCGGGCAGGTTGAAAAGCCGCGCCCGTAGCCACTTTCAGGCCGTGACGACGGCAAGCAGCGCCACCAAACCCTTTGGTGGGAGTCGAAAACGGCAAAGCAAAAATCGCGCCTCTCCCAAGTAAATAACGAACCTGGCCATGCGCCAGGAGTGTGTCTTCACGTGCACGGAGGTGCAGCTTGAAACAAGCCAATTTGCTGGCGGTTACCGGTCTGGCTTTGACCGTAATCTTGAACACAGGAACCATCGCGGCTCAGAAGGATCCCGGGCCGCGTGCGGGGGATGCGGGACTGGGGAAGCCTTTGGCCGGGCTCAGCTCCGATCTGCAATCCTTCTTTAACGACGCCATGACTGACTTCATGGAAGTCGACTCGGTAAGCGGAACCATATCCGGAGAGGAAGGATCGGGTTTGGGCCCGACATTCAACGGCAACAGTTGCGCCCAGTGTCATGCCTTTCCGGCGATCGGCGGCAGCAGCCCAGCCTCGAATCCACAGGTCGTACTCGCCACCCTGGACGGCGCTCAGAACACCGTGCCCTCATTTATTACGGCTGACGGTCCGGTGCGGGAAGTTCGATTCGTCCGCAATCCCGATGGCTCGCCGGATGGCGGAGTGCATGGCTTGTTCACCATCGCCGGCCGAACGGACGCCAGTGGATGCAGCCTGAAGCAGCCCAATTTTGCCCAGCAATTGGCCAACAACAACGTGATTTTCCGGATCCCCACTCCGACCTTCGGGCTCGGTCTGGTGGAAGCGACTCCAGACTCGACCCTGCAGGCCAACCTGGGGGCGAATCGGCAGATCAAGTCTCAACTGGGTATCAACGGCGCCCTCAATACCAGCGGCAACGATGGCACCGTCACTCGCTTTGGATGGAAGGCGCAGAACAAGTCGTTGATGGTTTTCGCCGGTGAAGCCTATAACGTCGAGCAGGGAGTGTCGAATGAGGCCTTCGCCAACGAGCGCGCCGCCGTCGCGGGCTGCGTGTACAACGGAACCCCGGAAGACTCCACCAAGATGGACACCACAGGAACAGCGGCGCAGACCTCATCGGACCTGGTGAATTTCGCCGCCTTTATGCGCCTCTCCGCGCCCCCGAACCCGGGCCCCATGTCGGCCTCCGCAACCAACGGCGCCACCCTGTTTAACAGCGTCGGCTGCGCCCTCTGCCACACCCCCACGCTTACTACCGGAATGTCGAAATTTACCGGCATGTCGAACGTTACCTATCATCCTTATTCCGACTTCGCCCTTCACCACATGGGATCGCGCTTGTCGGATGGCGTCAGTCAGGGGGCGGCCGGTCCGGACCAGTTCCGCACGGCTCCACTCTGGGGCGTCGGTCAGCGCCTGTTTTTCCTGCATGACGGACGGACCGCCGACCTGCTGCAGGCCATACAGGCCCATGCTTCGGATTGCGGCAGCGGCCGCTTCCGTTTTTCCGGGTCTACCAGCACCAGCTGCGGCTCTGAAGCCAATGATGTGATCCGCAGATTTAATTCGCTCAACCGATCACAGATGCAGGATGTGTTGAACTTCCTGCGTTCGCTGTAACGTGCGCGCTAGTTTTGCCTCCGGATCGCGGAGGGAGTTGGCAAATCTCTCCGCGATCCCCTCCCCACTTCGTATGAGTCTCAAGACGGGCTGTGTGTTATGGCTTTTTCTCTCCTCGGCGTGGGCCCAGCCCGCCCCCTGCGGTCCCTCGCCCATGATCGCCGCTCAGCTCGAAAAAATCACCGCGACCGTGTCCGCTCCCTCCGATTTCGATCGGGCCCTGGCCCCGCTGGTTGCACTTCTCCAGCGCTACCCGGATGATTTGTGGGTCAACCAGCGTTATCAGGATGCGGTCCAACAGTACGGAATCGAAGGTCACTTGAGAAAGCTGACCGAGGATTATCAAGTCCTCTCCATGCAGCATTCCGACGAGGTCATGTACAGCTATCTCTATGCTCGCAGCCTGATGGGGCGCAACACTTCGGCCGCGGCCCAGCAGATGACGGAAATTGCCGCCGGCCATCCCGATTTCGCCCCAGCGCACGCTGCCCTGGCGGAAATCTACGCGTCTTCCGTGTTCCACGACGAGGCGAAAGAGAAAACTGAGCGCGAACGTTTTCTCGCCCAGTGCCCAGGATCAGTACTCGAGCGGCGGCCGGCAGAGTTGCCCGGTCCGAGCTCCCTGATCGACCAGGCCGAAAGCCTGCTCGCCCAGGATGCCGACCCCGGACGCATATCGGCCATGGCCGAGCAGGGTATTCGGGACGACGAATGGCGCTTGCAGCGCATCCGCCCTTTCGACTGGTACACCGTGGACTACAAACGCCAGGCCCAGCGCGAGCTCCAGGCGAAGTATTGGAGGCTATGGAGCCTCGAAGTACGCTGTTACCGGCGCGCCGGTCGGCAGGAAAAAGCCGCCGAGTTGCTCGCCGTGATGGATCAGCGCGCCGCCTCACTGCATAGTGATTCAGATCCGGTCTATTGGGAAGCTCTCGCCGCCCTCGTCCGTCTCTACGAAGAGGGCAACCGAAAAGATATGGCAACCCAGAAGCTGCGCTCGATGCAGGATTTCCTGGCCGCGCATCCCGACTCCCGCCTTTCCGCTCAACTGGAGAACTTGCAAAAGCTCCTGGGCACGCCGTAAGCATTCTCGCGCACTGTCATCCTGAGCGGAGCCGGCTGATTCGCTGGCGAATCAGCCTACGGAGTCGAAGGACCCCCAACCGGTTGCACTGACGATTGCGTCGAGGTTGGTTTCGCGGAATACCGCCGGCGTCCCATGTTGCTGTAGGGGTCCTTCGACTGCGCAGCCGCTTCGCTTCGCGAAGCGGTCACTCCGCTCAGGATGACAAGGGTTACCGGGAAGACGTTTCCGGCCGGAGCAGATCATCCATCGTTTCCCGCCGCCGGATGAGCTTTACGGACTTGCCGTCGACCAGCACTTCCGCAGCCCGTAGCCGGGTGTTGTAGTTGGACGCGAGCGCCATCCCATAAGCCCCGGCATCGAGAATGGCCAGCAAATCCCCTTCGTCAACCACCGGCAGCTCGCGGCCGCGGGCAAAAAAATCTCCGCTCTCGCAGATGGGGCCAACCACATCCACGGTCTCGTGCCGCCCCGTGTTCGCGTCCAGTCGAGCAGGGACGATTTCGTGATATGCGTTGTAAAGTGAAGGCCGGACCAGATCGTTCATGGCCGCATCGACCACCAGAAACTGCTTGGGACCGTTCGTTTTCCGGTAGAGCACTCGAGTGAGCAAGGCCCCCGCCGGCCCCACAATGGAACGGCCCGGTTCCAACAAGAGATGCACTTTCAGCCCCCGCAGCGGACGCAGCACTGCAGCCGCATATTCGGCTGCCCGTCCGGCAAATTCCTGCGGCGCCGGATCCTCATAGTCGATGCCGAGGCCGCCGCCGGCGTCAACATACGCGATACGATGGCCGTCGTCCTGCAACACGCGCACCAGTTCGGCCACCCGCTCCATGGTCAGTGCGAAAGGTTGTACGTCCGTGATCTGCGAGCCAATGTGCACGCTCACGCCCGCGATCCGGAGATATTTTGTCCCTGAAGCCTGGGCATATATCTTCCGGGCCTTGCTGATCGGGATTCCAAACTTGTGCTGCTGCAGCCCGGTAGAAATATAGGGATGCGTGTTGGCGGGAACGTCAGGGTTCACCCGCAACGCGATGCGCGCCTTCTCCCGGGTGCGGGCCGCGCATTCCGCGAGGCGCCAAAGCTCGGCCTCGCTCTCCACGTTGAACAGCATCACGCCGGCTTTGAGCGCGGCGTGCATTTCCTCGGCAGTCTTGCCTACGCCCGAGAACACAACGCGCTTCACGGCCCGCCGGTCGACGCGTAAGACCCTTTCCAGCTCTCCGCCCGACACCACATCGAAGCCGCATCCCATTTGCGCCAGCAGGCGGAGAATCCCCAGGTTCGAATTGGCTTTCACGGAATAGCAGATGGTGTGGGCAACCTTCCGGAAGGCATGCTCGAACCCCGCCATGCGTTCCCGGATCGTCGATGCGGAATAGACGTAGAGCGGAGTTCCGTAACGCTCGGCCAGGCGCTCCAGCGAAACCTCATCGCACTCCAGCACGGACCCCACCGGATGGCGGCGAAGAAATCCCTTTCTCACTTCGCGATAAGAAAAGGCGGGAGGGCGGCCTTCGCTCCGGTTGGCGGTGCGAGTCACTTGCGGTTGGGTTCGCCTTTCACCTTGATGGCAACCACGGTTTCATCGTCAAAGGCTTCCTCGCCCGCAGCATGCTCCGTCACCGCCTTGAACAGCGACTTCACCACGCAATCGGCGGAAATCTCGGCGCAGCCCGCGACAATGGCCTCGGTCCGATGGCGTCCGAACATATCGCCGGCCTTGTTGCGGGCGTCCAGTATGCCGTCGCTGAAAAACACAAACATATCGCCGGGTTTGGCCTTGAAGGAAAATTCGTCGTACTCGGCATCGTCAAACAGGCCGAGCGGCAGGCCGGTGGCTTCGATGACGTCGATTTTTCCGTCGTGGCAATACAAAGGACGCGGCAACCCTGAATTGGCGATCTTCAAGGAACGGTTGCGATCGTCCCACACCGCATAGATCAGCGAGACGAACTGGCCCTCGATGCGGCGCTCTCCCAGGGAAAAGTTGACCGCCCGCAGCATCTCCGCCGGCCCGGGTTCGATGGGAGCGTGTGAACGCAGGATGCCGCTGACCAGCGCCGCATAAATCGCCGCCGGAGCCCCTTTGCCGCTGACGTCCCCGATGACCATGCCCAGGTGGTCGAGTGAGTAATTGACGAAATCGTACAGGTCGCCGCCGATAGCGCGCGCGGGCGTGAACTTGGCCGCAACTTCCAGGTTGGCCAGCTTGGGCAGGGAGTGCGGCAACAGGCGAAATTGCAATTCGCGCGCCAGCGCCAGGTCGCGCTCCAGGCGCTTCTCCTGCCGGGCGATCTCCTCGTACAGCCGGGCATTTTCAATTGCGATCGCGACCTGCGCGGCCAGGGTCGTCACCGTGCGGTTGTGGTCGTCGGTAAAAAACCCCTTCTTGGTGTGCTCCAGGTCGAGCACTCCAATGACCTTGTCTTTGTAAATCAGCGGCACCGCCAGCTCCGAGCGGGTTTCCGGATTCAGCGCGATGTAGCGCGAGTCCTTGCTCACGTCGGGGACCAGCACCGCCTGCCGGTGCCGCGCGGCATATCCCACCAGGCCGTCCCCCACGGGAACATCATGCTTGATCTGTATATTTTCCTGGAAGCGCAGGGAAAACCGGTGCTGTAATTTCTCTCCCGCCGCGTCCACCAGCAGGATGCTGAACATCTGGTAGTCGATCAGCCGGCTGAGCAGTTCGGCGATGCGCTTGAGCAATTCATCCACATTCAGGATGGAACTCAACTCGCGTGCGATCTCGTTCAGTAGAATCAGCGTCCGGGCCTGCTTGGTGGCGCGGGTGTGCAGCCGCGCGTTCTCGATGCCCACCGCCATGCGCGACCCGATCAGCGTCAGCAGGCGTTTGTGCTCCTCATTGAAGCGGCCTGCCTCGTGAGTTTCGAGATTCAGTACGCCGATCACCCGGTTTTTTACGATCAGCGGAATCGCCAGCTCGGAGCGCACGTCGGGGGCGCCCGAGATGTATTCGGGATGCTTCGTGACGTCATCGACCAGAATGGCCTCGCGCCGTTGCGCTGCCTGTCCGGTTACGCCCTGGCCGATCTTGATCTTGATCCGCTCGGCCACCTCGCGCGCATATCCGACTTGAAAACGAATACGCAGGTCTTGGGTCTTCTCGTTCAACAGCAGGATGGCGAAGATTTCGTAGTCGATGACCTTGCGCACCAGTTCCGCCACGCGACGCAGCGTGGTATCGAGGTCGAGCGTAGTGTTGACAACGTCCGCCACCTCGAGTAGCAAAGGCTCGACCTTCAAATGATCGGATTCGGTCAAAGTGGTTTCCACGGATCCAGGTTGTTTAGAGCCTCAATGATAACAGCCAGTCGGTTGCGACGAGGGTTGGCAATGTAGGCGCGAGCGCCCACGCTCGTGCGGCAGTAAGTGTGGCCAGGCCCGCTGTCGACGCTGCACGAGCGCGAGCTCGCGCCTGCGCTTACGTTTCCCGCGGCACGATGCAAATGTCCGGGAGATTCCGGTACTTCTCGGCGTAGTCCAGGCCGTAACCGACCACGAACTCGTCCGGAATGCTGAAACCCACGTAGTCGGCCGTGATCGGCTGCTTCCGCCGCGACGGCTTGTCCAGCAGCGCCGCGATCTTGAGAGACTTGGGCTGGCGCGCCATCAGCATCTTGTTCAGATAATTCAATGTGAGTCCGGTATCGAGGATGTCCTCCACCAGGATTACGTTCTTTCCGATCATGGACTGGTCCATGTCCTTGGTCAGGCGCACTTCACCGGTCGAGTCCCATCCCGATTGAAGTTCCTGCGCCGGACTCGGCCGATTGCCGTAACTGGAGACGCCAATAAAATCAAAGGTAGCGTCAATTTGGAGCTGGCGGGACAAATCGCTGAGAAAAATGGCCGCGCCCTTCAGCACGCCCAGAAGCACGACAGACTGCCCGGAGTAATCCCGGTTGATTTGGGCGCCCATTTCAGCCACCCGCTGGGCGATCTGTTCCCGTGTAATCAGGACCTTCAAGTCAGCCATGGCGATTCATATTAAACTAAAGCAGTTGGCAATTGGCACCTGGCATTGGGCCAGCACCTTCGCGGCGTGCGCTAAAGCCAAATGCGAACTGCGAGCCAAACATGAACCTGAACGGCGTCAAACTCACCTGGCTGGGCCACGCCACGTTTCGCATCGAGACTCCGGCGGGCAAGACCATCATCGTCGACCCCTGGGTCATGGGAAATCCCAAGTGCCCGGAGACGGAGAAGAACGTCAAGAAAGTGGATGTCCTGCTCTGCACCCACGGCCACTTCGACCACATTGGCGATGCGGTTGCAATCGCGACCAGGCATAATCCGGCGGTGGTAGCGATCCCCGAACTGGCTCACTGGCTGGAAAAGAAAGGCGTCCAGCAGGTCTCAAGCATGAACAAGGGCGGCACTCAAACTGTCGGCGACATCAAGGTCACCATGGTCCATGCCGACCATTCCTGCGGCATCACCGATGGCGACCAGATCGTGTACGGCGGCGAGGCCTGTGGCTACGTGATCGAGTTTTCCAATGGGCTTAAGATCTACCACGCCGGCGATACCAACGTGTTCGGCGACATGGCGATCATTCGCGACCTCTACGCGCCGCAAATCGCGCTGATTCCGATCGGCGACCACTACACCATGTCGCCGCGCGAAGCTGCCTACGCCTGCAATCTGCTGCGGCCGAAAACCGTCATCCCCATGCACTTCGGAACTTTCCCGGTGTTGACCGGCAGGCCCGGTGATTTGCACAAGCTGGCGCCCGGCCTGGAGATCGTCGAGATGACGCCGGGTGTAACACTTTCTTAAAGGAGAAACGCTTGCCCGAGAAAAACAACATCGCTGCCTGGCGCATGGGCGGAATCACCGTGGGCGCCGTCGAAGACTACCTCTATTCCATGCTTCCGCCCCGCGACGAGGTCTTGAACGAGATCGAGACCGAAGCGGCGAAACGAAAGATTCCCATCGTCGGACCCGCCGTGGGCCGCGTCCTTTACCAACTCGCCCTGATGACCAATGCCCGGTCGGTATTCGAACTGGGCTCCGCGATCGGTTACTCCACCATCTGGTGGGCCCGCGCCGTGGGTGAAAGCGGCCGAGTGACCTACACCGACGGCGACCGCAAGAAGGCGGACGAAGCCCGCCGCTATTTCGCCCGCGCCGGTGTTACCCAGCAGATCACCGTCAAGATCGGTGACGCCCTCGAACTCCTCTCCGAAGAGAAGCAGCCGTTCGACATCATCTTCAATGACGTCGACAAGGAAGACTATCCCCGGGTCTTCAAACTGGCCGTGCCGCGCCTCCGCAAGGGCGGCCTCTTTGTGACCGACAACGTCTTATGGAGTGGAAAGGTAGCGCAAGACAAACCGTCAGAGCCCTCAACCAAAGCGATCCTGGAATTTAATCAGCTGCTCTATCACTCCCCAGACCTTTTTACCACCATCCTGCCCATCCGGGATGGCGTGGCAGTAGCCATCAAGAAATGAAAAACTGAGAACCGGGAACTCAGAACTAAAAACTGGTTTTTTGATCTGACGGTTCTTTCCAGAAATCGTCCAAGACTAAATCGACTTCACCGGAATCAAGGTCAAGTCTTCCACCAACCCCACTTCCTTCTGGAGAAATGGCTCGGCGTAAGTCACTCCGCCCAGCATGCCGTAGAAGCGAGCCATGGCTTCGATGCGCGAACGAATCTCCGCCCGGGCAGGAAATATACCCTTGCCGGCTTCCTGATCGCTGAACTGCGACTGGTAGGCCATCAGAGACTCAAAGCGGGCGTCAAACTGTTCCGTGATGTCGACCACGAACGTAGGCCGCACATCATAGTAGAGCGTGGCGTAAATAATCTTGAACGGCCGGTGAGGAGGAAGTTCGGTAGCGCTGGCGTCCCGTCGGCTGTCCTGAGGGCGTCCCGCCCTCAGCGCCGGTGGTGCGAGTTCCGGGTTGGAGGAAACCTTCGCGGGCGAGTCGCCCGCAGCCACATCAGCCACACTGGCCGCTGCATCATCAATATCGAGCTTGGCCAGGCCCGCCAGGAAGCAGGCTTCATAGCCCAGCTCAGACGCTGTGTAGTGGTCCGGATGCCGTCCCTTCCAGTAGGGAAGGATTACCACTCGCGGCCTCTGCTGGCGCAGTACGTGCGCGACCTTCAGCCGGTTTTCCCAGGTGTCTTCCACTCGTCCGTCGGGAATGTCCAGCGCCTGCCGCCACGACACGCTCAGGATTTTCGCTGCCTCCACCGCCTCGCGGGCGCGATCTTCCGCGCTGCCCCGTGTGCCCATTTCTCCTCGGGTGAGATCGAGAATTCCGGTGCGATATCCGCGCTGCGCCATCTTCAGCAGAGTGCCGCCGCAGGTTTGCTCGACATCGTCACGGTGGGCGGCGAGGGCAAGAATATCTAGCGGCGCAGTGGGCATCAGTCGAGGTTCCCCTGCTCCAGCACAACGTTCTCCCGGACGATCAGGCGATGGGCCGCCATTTCTTTCAACTTTGGCAGGACGCGGCTCACGTGCTCATCGGTGTCGACGAATATGATAATCAGCGGCAACTTGCCGCCGGCATCCACCAGATGGCTGGTCTTGACCTGCTGACGGCCCAGGAACCCGGACACGGTGTGCAGCGCGGTTGCCGCATAGACGTTTTCCTGGCGCAGATAGTTGAGGATTTCCGCATGCAGCGGGCGGTGATGCCACTGGTCCGATTCGTTCAGGTAAATCGTGACTTGGACTGCCATCGCATTCGCCATTTTACAGTACCCTCGCCAGTGCCATGCCCGCCAGCGCCCCCGCCAGGCACAGGAAATTATTGCTGAAGAAGTTGGTGAACATCAGCAGCCATTGGCCCTGCTCGAAGTACGCCATGGTCTCGAAGGCATAACTGGAAAAGGTTGTGAAGGCGCCGCAAAAACCGACGACGACCAGCAGGCGCCAGCGCGGATCGATCAATACCCGCTCCGTGGCCCAGACCACGAAGAAGCCGACGATCACGCTGCCCGCGACATTGATGATCAGCGTTCCGTAAGGAAACACCGGCCCCATGATTTTCGCCGCGTAACGGCTCAGGAAATAACGGGCGTTGGCCCCGACGATCGCCCCCAGGGATATGGTGAGGATGTCCCGCACGATGGAGTTCTCCTTGGTAGATTGGTAGGAGTCATCAGCCCAGCGGGCGGTTGTGGCGAACTCCATCGCCTTAAAAAGATTCTATCAGCCCGGCCCAAACGCCAGCCGTGACTTCAGTAATTCCAAGAGATCCCTGTGGTCGCGGGCGACTCGCTCGCGACCGACGGGCGGAGACGCCCGGCTTCCATCGTGATAGTTACTTCTTCCGCTCCACCAGGAAGCGCGCCAGGTCCTTCAGCACATCGGCCCGCGACCCGAAGCTGTCGAGCGAGGCCAGAGCGGACTCCACCAGTTCACTCGCTTTCTTCAGTGACTCGTCCACCCCAAACAACGCCGGATACGTCGCCTTCTCGGCCGCGGTGTCTTTTCCCGCGGTCTTACCTAACTGCTCCGAGGTCTGGGTTACGTCCAGCACGTCGTCCACAATCTGAAAAGCCAGGCCGATGGACTGGCCAAACGAGCGCAGACTGCTGACGGCCCGTTCATCGGCTCCGGCGTAAACGCCCCCGCTGATCACGCTGGCTCCGATAAGGGCCGCGGTCTTGGAGCGGTGGATGTACTCCAGCGTTGCCAGGTCAGGCCGGGTGCGTTCCGCTTCAAGGTCCACAACCTGGCCCCCAATCATGCCCTCGATGGTGCCCGTCCCGCGCGCGATTTCTTCAATAATGCGCACCCGGGATTCCGCCGGGCAGGGCAGCCGCGAAAGCACCTCGTAGGCCTGGGTCTGCAGCGCGTCGCCAGCCAGGATGGCAATCGCCTCCCCAAAAACCTTGTGGCAGGTGGGCCGCCCGCGGCGCAGATCGTCATTGTCGAGCGCCGGCAGATCGTCGTGGATCAGCGAATAGGTGTGCAGCATCTCGAGCGCCGCGCCCAGTTCCTCAATGCCGGAGGGCAGGGAGCCCGCGATCATGCGTCCGGCTTCCATACAGAGAATGGGGCGCAGGCGTTTGCCCCCGGCAAACACGCTGTGCCGCATCGCCTTGTGGATTGAGACCGGACGCTGCGTCGACGCCGGCAGTAGACGCTCCAACGCGGCATCGGTCAGTGCCTGGCCCTGCTCCAGAGTCTGCTTGAGCATGCGGGTGAGTATAACAATCCCGGTGTGGGGCGGACACTCTGGTCCGCCGCGTTTGATTTTGCTTTGGCTCTGATTGTTGATGGTGCTGGTTGTTCGACCGCCGACGGCATCGGGCAACTAAATCAGATCGAAATCAAGATCGGCGGACAGGAGTGTCTGTACACCGGGCAACCTCATTGTTTCTTTTGTTTCGCCGGCTTCGCCGCAAAGTAGCCGCGCCGGGCCTGCAATTTCAGGCCGTCCCGATCGACCGTCACTTTCAGCCGATGGTAGCTGCCGTTCTTTTTTACGTTCTTTATGGAGAAGTCCAATAAGTACAGGTATTCCGGCGCGGTCGTCAGCCGTTTGAATCCGCCTTCCAGATCGTTGCTGTTGTGAAAATAGCTTCCACCGGTTCCATACGCGAGTTCCGCCATCACATCTTCACTCGACGCCATTGAGCTGCGACGAAACTCAGACTTAGTCTCTGCCGTTTGGGCCGAGCCCTTGATCATCTCGCTGGCGTCTATTTCACTGGTGTATAAGCCACGCGCGTCCAGCGCGCTGACCGTCACGTTGGCCTGGGCCGCCATGTCGATGATCTGCGATTCCAACGCCCGGGCCTCAGGCCTGAGGACGAGGAACCCCGGCGACACTACGATCAGCAGCCTCTGGCCGGGCAGAGCGGCCATCCGGCGCACGAATTCCCGAAGCGTGCCCAGCGATACCTGGATGTCCTGATCGCCGATCGCCAGGACTCGCATGGCCGCCGATTCCGCCAGCCTCTCCGCCACATCGCGCATCTGCAGCCCGGGCGAGCAACTGAGGGTTTCATCGATCGCCGCTTCGAGGGCGGCGCTGTTGTGTTTATCTTCGATCAGATCGGCATGATAGTAATCGAGGTTGGGGCATTCCTGTCCCGCCGCCCGGTACAGGCCGACCGGTTGCAGTTTCATGATCGCTTTCTCTAATTCCGCGCGATCACGCGTCAGACCGCTGTTGATCCTTCCCGACACCGAAACCACCGTGGCCATGTCCGAGCCCGACCAGGACTGACCCAGCATTTTGATGACAGCTTTCTGCGTCTGGGCCAGGTCGCCCACGCTCGCATGCATGTCGTCGAACAGAAAAACGATGAAACGGTCGGGCACATTTGACGGCGGCGGGTTGTTGCCGGCGGGAACCGCCGTGTGAACCGGGCCAGGGTCAGTCTGAATGGCCGAACGCCGCTGCATGCTGAATCCGGTAATGGCTTGCGGCTTGTCGTTGTCCAGGATCTGGAAATCTTCTTTTTTAAGGTTTCCAACGGCATTGGCCTGCCGGTCGCGGACCAGCACGGGAACCAGCACCACGTCTACTTTGCTTTGGATTGTGAAGGTGCCATTCGCAGCAGGCATCTCCTGCTGCTGTGCTGCCAGCGGCAGGCAGAGGATAAAAGCCAGGCAGGTTTCGGCAATCGCCGGGAGATGACTTGCATTGATATGAATGAGAGAATTTTACTCCCTGCGGATTGAGAAACCATCGCTGAAACACGCTACAGAGCTGGTCGTCGCCCAGGGAGAATTACATCTTGCGCGGCGCCTTGTCGGTCAGAGGTTCAAAAGCCTCAGCTTGGAGCTTCCCGCCCTGTTTCAGGAGGATTTCCACTTTACCCTCGGCCTCTTCCAGTTCCTTGCGGCAGGCGGCGGAAAGCTGCATCCCTTCTTCAAACAGGGTCAGGGATTTTTCCAGGGGCACCTCGCCCTTTTCCAGCTCTTGCACGATTTTTTCCAAACGTTCGAGGCAGTCTTCGAATTTAGCCACCGAGGCGCTCCTTTAGCGATTCTATTATCAGGCCGTGCGCGGGGACGTTCCCAGAGCTTCCAGTACGTCGGCCGCCGACGAATATCTTCCCGAGGGTGCGCTGATCTGTGCCCCTTGAACCATCTCCCGCACCGCGATCAGCATTTCGCGGGCGATGGCAACTCCTTCCTCGCGCGCCGCCTCGGGAGTCTTGGCCCCGGCCATGCGTTCCAGAATCGAGTCCGGCACCGAGACGCGCAGCTCGTTCTTCATGAATTCTGCGTTGCGCACACTGACCAGCGGCCATATCCCCGCGATCACCGGAATCTTGCAGTGCTCGATGCGGCGCAGGAAAGCTTCCAGCAGTTTGAGGTCGAACACCGGCTGCGTGACCGCACACTCGGCCCCGGCCTCGACTTTATATTCGAAGCGCTTGATCTCTTCGTCGATATTCGGCAGCCCCGGGTTGGCGCCGACTCCGATGACGAACGACGTGCCCGTGCCTAGCGGGTTGCCGCCAATGTCCAGGCCGCGATTGAGGTTGTGCACGATGTTGACCAGGCCGATCGCATCCACGTCAAACACCGCCGTGGCGTCCGGATAATTGCCCATCTTCGGCGGGTCGCCGGTAATGCAGATCAGGTTATGGATCCCCAGCGCCGCCGCGCCCAGCAGGTCCGACTGCATGCTCAGCACATTGCGGTCGCGGCAGGTGTAGTGCAGGATCGCCTCAATGCCCACTTCCTGCTGCACCAGCAGCGAGAGTGCCTGGTTGCTCATCCGCGCCGAAGCCCGCGGGCTGTCCGGAATATTGATGGCGTCCACGCCCACCGACTTGAGAAAGCGCGCGCCCTCAATTTCCTTACGGATGTCCGTCCCCTTGGGCGGAACAATTTCCACCATAGTCACAAATTCGCGGGCCGCGATCTTGGCCCCGAGCTTGGACCGCTTTTCCAGCGCAACCGCCGGCTCCGCATTGACCACGGTCGCGCTCTGCGTCCTTGAAGGACTGGCTTTGGCCCTTGCCTCGCCCGCCCGTAAAGCCGATTTCATCACCCGGATATGTTCCGGCGTGGTGCCGCAGCATCCCCCCACCAGGCGCACTCCCGCCGCCACGAACTTGCGCGCATAACTTGCCATGTATTCAGGCGAGCACAAGTAGATATTCCGGCCTTCACCCGATCGCGGCATGCCGGCGTTGGGCTGGGCCGCCAGGGGCAGGGAAGTCAGGGCGCGGACTCGCTCGATCACATCCAGCATGGCCACTGGGCCGACGCTGCAATTGCACCCGATGACGTCTACGCCCCAGCTTTCAATCCGCGGCGTGAAGCTCTCCGGAGTCGAGCCATCGAGACAGTTGCCGTCTTCGTCGATGGTGACATGCGCCACCACCGGAATCTTGGGATTTACATCGCGGGCGGCCAGAATCGCCTGGTGGAGTTCCTCGACGTAACCGAAGGTTTCCAGCATGAGCACGTCAACTCCACCCTCGACCAGGGCGGCAATCTGCTCGCGGAAAGCAGCGCGAGCTTCCTCAAAGGAGGTCTTGCCCAGCGGCTCAATCCGTACCCCGAGCGGGCCCACCGAGCCGGCCACCCACACGTCGAAGCTCTTGGCCGCTTCCTTCGCCAGGCGTACCCCGGCGAGGTTGATTTCGCGGACCCGATTCTCCATGCTGTGGCGCGCCAGGCGGAACGAGTTCCCGCCAAAAGTATTGGTTTCAATAATTTCCGCACCCGCCTGCATATATTCATGATGCAGGTCCCGAATCAGGTCAGGTTGCGAGACATTCAGCTCGTCATAGCACCGATTAATGAAGATTCCCTTGGCGTAGAGCAGGGTACCGGTCGCCCCATCGCACAGGACGGGGGACTGTTTCAGGCGCGCTAACAGGTCGGAAGCCATCTATTTGAGAATACAAGATGAAGAGCAGATTTGCATCATGCCCGAAAGGTCCGTCCCGCGCCGCGTCGGGCAGCATCCGGCAAACACTGGCGAGCCCCGCCAGGATTGGCCTGTGCCAGCCCTACCAAACCGGATAGATTGGAGCAGGCCTTCAGGCCTGCAGTTAGGAGCCGCCGCGCAAGGGGCTTTAGCCCCTGAGGTACCTCTCGGCTGATGCGGCCCGGCGCACACCGCGCGAAAGGCTCTGCTATAATCCCGTTTCTTGCATCTAACTCTCCATTCCTCATGTCCTTGGGAGCTCTGCGTTTGAGGCAATCCGCGCTCGCCATTCTGCTTGTTGCCGCGGCCTGTGCCGTGCTGCTGTCTTGCGGAAGTAACAATAACTTCGTCACCCCCGGATTGCCCACCGAGGCCAACCCGTCGACCATCCGGGTGCATGTTTTCGTCTCCAATCCGTTATTTACTCTTTCCACGGCCACGTCTCCGGTGCTGAACGTCGTGGACGGGCAGCGCGACCTGCTGTCCCCCAACGTAGTTCCCGTGGGCACGATCAGTCCCTTGCCTGGCCCGATGGTGCTGTTTCCCAACAAGAAATTCACCCTGGTGTTAGGCGTCTCCGGCAACACCCTGGGTGTGGTCAATAATTTGACCCAGAGCATCGCGCAGAACTCCAGCGGAACGTCCGAGACCATTACGCTCACCGGGTTCAGTGAAAGTGTCGTGATCGCGCCCGACAACACTACCGGCTTTGCCGCCGTTGCCGGTGCGCCCGTGGCTGGCCAGGCCCCGGGGGTCGTCGACAAGCTGAACCTCTCGGCGAACACCATTTCCGCTATCGTCCCGATTCCGGGGGCTCGTTATCTCGTCCAAAGCCACAATGGCAACCGCATTCTGGTCCTGGGCAGCAGCCCGAATACGGTAACGGTGTTGACCCCGAGCTCGATCGGCACCAGCACCGACCCGCGTCTGGTGGTTCAAAGTCCTCTTTTCGATCACCCGGTCTGGGCAGCGTTCAGCAGCGATGATTCGACCGCCTACATCCTCAACTGCGGTCCGGAATGCGGAGGCACCGCCGCCAGCGTCACGCTTCTCGATGTCAACAGCAACCTTCCCGGGCCCAGCATTCCCGTCGACGCCGGCACCGTCGGCCTGCTCTTGAACAACACCCTCTACGTCGCCGGCTCCAAGCCGGGAACTACCTGCGCCGGTTCTGCGACGCCGACGCTCGCTACCACTTGCGGAGAGGTTTCCACCGTCGATCTGGGTACCATGGCCGTCACGTCGACCGCCACCATCACCGACGGCTACCACGGCCAGATCCAGATGGGAGCCAACAACCAGCTCTTCATCGGAGCCCGCACCTGCACCAACCTGAATGTGCCCGCCAGCGGCAACAGTCCGGGCGAGGTGCGCGGCTGCTTGTCCATCCTGGACACCGGCAAAGCCAGCGTAGTGATTCCTCCCGCCCGGGGTGACGTCACCGGCATTCAACCCATCAACCGCCGCAACGTCGTCTACGTAGCGCAAAACGGCGAACTGCAAATCTACGACACCACCACCGACAAGCTTCAAAAAACCCAGGTAAACATCGTGGGCCAAGCCATCGGCGTGCTAGAAGTGGACTGAGGGAAGTTCTCAGCCAATAGCTCCTGGCTGCTATCGCAGCTCTAGCTGCTAGCTCCGAGCCGCTAGCTCCGAGCTTTTAGCCCTCAGCTTTCAGCCATCAGCTCTCGGCCTCCGGCTCCCACAAGCTCCCCAGCCGCGAAGCGGCGCAAGAGCAAAGCCCACGGCGCAAGCCGTGGGGGTAAAGGTGGATAAACGGAATAAGCCCCAAAGGGGCGAAAGACCCACCCGCATCGACGCCGTTGAAGAGGGGCTTCGCATTGCATCAAATCGTCAATTGGTCGCGGTCAAGAGCTAAGAGCTAGAAGCTAGAAGCCAGAAGCTATCTCCCCAAAACCAACTCATGCTGCTTCGCCGCCGCAACCGCTTTGTCCGAATACGGCAGCGTGAACGTGTAGCCCTCATACCATGCCTTCCACTGGTCCATGTAATACGGACTGAGAAAATTTCCAGCCTCTCCGGTCACCAGGTTCAACGTAGTTTGGTCCAAATCTGACAAATCCACGGTGAGCCGCTCCGAAGGTCCATGAGTGCGCGACACCGCCTTCACGGTATAACTGCCGCCAGACTGCGGCTGCACCCCAGGCCCTGCCGAACGCTGCAGCACCGGAACCCGGCCCAGGATCGGGTGCCGGATCTCCACCGGACGAAACGCTCCCCACTTCCATGCCGCCAGGTCCCGAGACGCGTCGGGGCCGCTGACCGCAGCCTCCACCGCCGCAGCCAGCAAATCATCGTAGCTGCCATATCCTTCCGGGAGCCAGCGCGCGGGCTGGTGCTGGACCACATTTTCCAGCCACACCGACTGCATTCCCCAGGAATAAGTTTTCCAGTTCAGGGCCCCGTCCGTCTGCTTGGGATCGGCTGGCGCCGCACCTAGCCTGGGCTCGAGCAGCAGGCGGGTGAGCTCGACCCGGGCGCGATACTCGATGGTCGGCGCTGCCGAATCCGCAGTCATCCGGCCATCCCAGCCGCGCAGGATTTCCGCTGCCTGCTGGGCCCGCGCCGAAGCCTTCCGAGCATGGTCCACGCTATACACGAACCGTTCCGCAAAGAAACGATCGGCGTCGGAGTAAATGTCGGTCTGCAACGCCAGCATGTCGGCGGGAGAGAATTTCTTGCCCGACTCCAGCACCCGGTAAATTCGAGCGGTGCGCCAGGGTGCTTCCCACCCGCTGCTGATCGAGTACGGATAGCCGTCCGGGGTAATGCGGCCGTTGGCGGTTGCGATGATGCCCGAGGGCGGATTGTAAACACTGGGCAGCTTGTCGAAGGGAATGTATCCCGTCCATTCATGCGCGTTGTCGCTGCCGTTTTCCGGAAGGCTGCCGTCGCCGGAGGCGCGAATCGGAATCTTTCCCGTGGCCTGGTACCCGATATTGCCGTCTACATCGGCGAACACAACATTCTGCCCGGGCGCGTCGAACTTCGAGAAGGCGCTGCGAAACTGTTCCCAGGTCTGCGCTGAATCCACTTCGAAAAAAGGATTGTGAGTGCCCTCATACAGGGTCCAGCGCAGCGCCAGCTTGCGAGTTTCACCCGGAACCAGTTCGGTGATGATCGGCCCATGCCGGGTGAGCGCCACATCCACCACCACATCCGGCTTGCCCTTCACGTGGATCACTTCGCGGCGATGCTCTGAAGCCTTCCAGCCTTCGGGCGTCAGGTATTCACCGGCGGGATTGAAAGTCTCGACATAAATGTCTTCCACAGTCGGTCCGACATTGGTAAAGCCCCAGGCGATGCGCCGATTGTGCCCCACAATCACGTAAGGCATGCCGGGCAAAGTGACCCCGGCGGCGTCGAAGCCGCCGCAGCCGGAATTCTCGCAACCCAGATGCGCCTCGTACCACAGGTTCGGCATCTGGTGCCCCAGGTGCATATCGTTCGAAAGCAGCGGCTTGCCCGAAACCGTATGCGCCCCGGAAACCACCCAGTTGTTCGAACCCACCACCAGGCGCTCGTCTGAATCCGAAGCCATCGCGCTCGCGAGGCTCTGCAACGCCGTGCCTGCGTCCATCCCGGCCACGGAGCTGTCCACGGGGCGCCGGGGAGGGGCCTCGTCGTCGATATCCTGATCGGGTTTCGGCTCCAGGCTGGGACGCATCACGGTCGGCGGCCGGTCATGCCACGAGCTGTTCACATACAGATCGGCCGTCAGCTCCGGCCCTAGCCTGGCCAGTATCTTGTCGCGTTCGAGTGCGTCGCGGTAGGGATAGTGGTTCAGGTCCTTCACCATCTGGGCCGCGATCAGAGTCGAGTCCTCCGGAGTCCAGGGCCGCGGAGCATACCTCAAGATGCGAAACTCGATCGGCAGACGGTTGCGCTGCGACTCGATATAAGCGTTCACGCCACGCGCATAGGCCTCGAAGTGAGAGCGGGTCTGCTCCGACGAAACCTCGAGCGCCTTGCGCGCAGCCACTCTCAGTCCCAGAATCCTCTGCTCCCGGTCGTGCCGCAGGAACTCGTCTCCCAGAATCTCGGAAATTTCGCCGGCCGCGAAGCGCCGCATCATGTCCATCTGCCATAAGCGGTCTTGCGCGGTCACAAATCCCTGGGCAAAGAAGAGATCGTCCAGGCTGGCGGCTTCGATGGTGGGCACACCGTGCCCGTCGCGAATCACCCTGACCGGCGCCGAAAGGCCGGAGACCTTCAACGTGCCGTCCAGTTGCGGCAGGGCGGAGCGTGCGATGAAATAGACCCATCCGAACGCCCCCAGCACCACCGCCAGAACACCGAGGAGAAGCAATGCTGACACTCGCCCGATACTCAGGCGTCGGCGTGGAAGCGAAACAGAAGTCGTGATCGTCGCCATGCTGAACTTCCGATTCTATGGGGTGCCGCCGCCCAAAACAAATGCGGCCCCACGTGGGCGCGAGCGCCCGCGTTCGTGCCACCACCAGCTCGAAGAGGGGACGTCAGACTCCAGATCGCAGACCGCCGCACCGTCCCCCAACCCGTCCCCAGCTTCGTCCCGAATCCGCCAAACAGCGGGATCGTATTGATAGTGAAGGCCCTGCGGGCTCGGTCGCAAGATGGCGAAAGGCTCTGGCGCGCGCGTTTGTGATTCTGTTTGCCTTGCACGGCTGATTCTGATAACTTTCGCGAGATTCAACTAGGGCCGGACGGACTGTGTCCGCGGGCTGAGTGCACAATCAGGGGAGGGAAAGTCAATGGCTTTTTGTAGCGGGTGTGGAACGCAGATCGCGGACGGCACGACCATGTGTCCGGCCTGTAGCAGTCGCACCGCAGCACCGCCGGCAGCCGCTGCCCAGGGTACCACCGGCGGAATGCAGGACAACGTCATCGGCATGCTGGCCTACATCACGATCATTCCGGCGATCATTTTTCTCGTGATGGAGCCCTACAACAAGAATCGCTTCGTGCGCTTCCATGCCTTCCAGAATATTTTCCTGCACGTGGGCCTGATTGCCATCTGGATCGGCCTGACCATCATCGGTTTCGTTCCGGGGCTGATCTTCATCACTTTCCCGCTCCACATGCTGATATGGCTGGGAGCGTTCATCGTCTGGATCATCCTTTTGATCAAGGCCAATCAAGGTCAGATGTATAAGCTGCCCATCATCGGCGACCTGGCCGAGAAGCAGGCCAACGCCATCTAGTTGCGGAGCAGGCCAGGTTGGCTTCGCTGCCGCCCTTCGTGATTACCGGTCTCCGCGCCACTCGGCCGGAGACCGGTTCAGTTCTTCCCTTGACAGATCTTCTTCAAGATGTCATTCCTATTAGCTTTTGGTTCGCATCCTCGCATCGCCCAGGCCAGCGGGGAAGGCGGGACCGTTGAAGGGAACGATTGAAAGTTCGGGTCTTCTATCACGACAAATGCTTCGACGGGGCGTCCTCCGCCGCCCTCTTCTCCCGTTTCTATCGGGAGCGCATCCGAAATGATGTCAGCTTCGTCTTCTCCGGCCTGCTGCACCGCGCCGGGTCGCTGTTCGACGAAAAGCAGTTTGACGGCGACGAAAACGCCATCGTGGATTTCAAGTACTCCAGTTCCCCAAAAATCACCTGGTGGTTCGACCACCACCAGAGCGCCTTCCTCACCCCCGAGGATGCCGCCCACTTCGAGCAGGACCAGAGCAATCGCAAATTCTACGATCCTGATTTCAAGTCCTGCACCAGTTTCATCGCCACCATAGCCGAGCAGCGCTTCGGTTTCGATCCCGCCCCGGTGGCCGACCTCATCCACTGGACCGACGTGGTCGATGGCGCCATGTATCAGGACGCCAAAACCGCGGTTGAAATGAAAGCGCCCGCCATGAAGCTCACCCTGGTCATAGAGTCGGCGCAGGACTATACCTTCATCCCAAGGCTCATCCCGCTGCTCGCCACCCGGCCCTTGGCCGAAATCCTCGAAGAGCCCTTCGTTGCGCCCCTGCTGCCGCCCCTGCTCGAACGCCACCAGCGTTCTATCGCGGTTTTGAAAGAGCGCATCGAGTCGAAAGATCAAACCCTCTTTTTCGATATCACCGACTATGATCTCGAGGGCTACAACAAATTCGTGCCCTACTATCTCCATCCGGAATCGATCTACAGCGTCGGCCTCAGCAAAAGCAGCTTCCGGGTGAAAGTCTCGGTAGGCTCGAATCCCTGGGCTCCTTCAGAGCCCACGGTAAATCTGGCCAAGGTTTGCGAACGCTACGGTGGCGGTGGCCACGCCCGCGTCGGCGCGATTTCTTTTGGCGTCACCGAGGAAGAAGCGGCCCGAGAAGCGGCCCGAGAGATTGCCAACGAACTCCGCGCCAGCGTGCGCGCAACCTGGTAAATGGCAACCAGCTAAATGTGCGCCATGCAAATGTCATCCTGAGCGGAGAAAACCGCTTCGCTGGCGAAGCGGCTTTCGGAGTCGAAGGACCCCTACCCTCTTAACGGCGATTAGCAATCGTAGGAATTGCGAGCCTCCGAAAACGCAAAGCGCAAAGAATAACGCGCGCCAGGCATAATGCCCGGGGTCCTTCGACTTCGCCCGTCCCTTCGCTAGCGAATGGACGCCCTGCGCTTAGGATGACAATGCGCGGATTGCCAGAGCTCACGATGACTAAACTCACGATGACAAAGCTCACCATGACAAAGCTCAGAGTGACCAAGCTTAGGATGACAAACACGTGAGCCCTGTCGTCAACCCGGTCATCCTGCGCGCCGAGCGCCTGGGCCGAATCGTCCAGGACAAAATTCTGCTTCAGGATGTGGACTTCGAATTGCAAATGGGAGAAGTGCTGGCCATCACCGGCCCCAGCGGTTCGGGCAAGACTTCGCTGCTGCGCTTGCTGAATCGTCTCGACGAACCCACCTCGGGCACGGTTTACGTCGAGGGTGTCGACTATCGCCGCATCGAGCCGCGCGAGCTGCGCCGCAAGCTTGGCATGGTGACGCAACGGCCATATCTGTTTCCCGGCACGGTGGCGGACAATATCCGTTTTGGCCCGGCCCAGCGCGGCCAGACCCTGCCACCCGAAGCGATTGCAGAGCTGCTGGCTCAGGTTGGCCTCGAAGATTTCGCCGGGCGCGATGTCGCCAATCTTTCCGGAGGCGAAGCCCAGCGGGTTTCAGTGGCCCGCACTCTGGCCAATGCGCCGCTGGCGCTTCTGCTCGACGAGCCCACGTCGGCATTGGACGAAGCGGCCAAACTCGAAGTCGAGTCCGCCATCCAAAAGGTAGTGCGCGACCAGGGCCTGACCTGCGTAATCGTCACCCATGAAGTTGCCCAGGCCGCGCGGCTGGCCCACCGGGCGCTGGTGCTCGAACACGGCCGGGTGGCGCGCACCGGTCCGGTAGGGGAGGTCCTACGTGCTTAGACTGTTTTTCCACTCGCAACTACAATTGGGTTTCGCGCAAGCTTTGGTAGCTGCGCTAGCGGCCCTGACAGTCATCTTACTGGCGCGCCGGAGGGGGGTTCATCTGGAAAGCGAGACCATGATCGCCATGGTGCGCGGCCTGGTGCAGATCGTCGCCGTCGGCTCCATTCTCGTCATCCTGCTGCGGGCTCCGCGCTGGACCAGCGGCTTTCTGCTGGCGGGAATGATTGCGGCGGCGGGAGCAACTTCGGCGCGCCGCGCCAAGGGCATGCCGGACGCGTTTCGCGTCTCTGCCTGGGCCATCGCATGCGGCGCCGGTTCCATCATCGCGCTGATGACGGCGCTGGGCGTGATCGATACCGCCATCACGTCGCTGGTGCCGGTCGGCAGCATGTTGATTGCGAACGCCATGAACACAAACAGTCTGGCCCTGAACCGCTTTCGCTCCGACGTGCTGGCGCACCGGGGCGAGATCGAGACCGCACTGGCGCTGGGGGCGGACGCCCGCCACAGCGTCTCATCCTATGTGCAGGCAGCTTTCGAGGCCAGCCTCATTCCCGCCATCGATTCGCTCCGTTCGCTCGGCATCGTATGGATTCCCGGCCTGATGGCCGGCATGCTGCTTTCGGGCGCCCGCCCGGTATACGCGGCCATTTATCAGTTCGTGGTGCTGGCCATGATTTTTGCGGCGTCGGGCCTGACCTCGCTGATCAGCACCATGCTGATTCGCAGCCGCGTGTTCTCGCCCGCCGAACAACTGTTGCTGCAGGCAGGAAGGTAATCGCGGACTTCTCATGGACCACGTAGCCGCCGCCATCGTAAGCCACGCCAAGGCCGCCGAGCGGCATCGCCGCCGCGCTGCCCTGCGCGCCGTGGCTTCGCTCGAGCTGACCAAAGGCGTGGCCGTCCTCCTACTGGGCTTTGGCGCGGTCTCGATGGTCCACAAGGATGCCTGGGACACCGCCGAAGCCCTGCTCCGATTCCTGCACGTAAATCCCGATCACCATCGCTACGCGCAGGTCTTCCTCAACCTGGCGGACAATGTCACCGACAAGAAACTGTGGGCGCTGGCCGCCGGGGCCGCCGCCTATTCCATCGTCCGCTTCATCGAGGCCTACGGTTTGTGGCTCGAACGCACCTGGGCGGAATGGTTCGCGCTCATTTCGGGAGCTCTCTACGTGCCCATCGAAGCCTACGAACTGGTGCGGCGGACCACTCTAATTCATGTGGCCGTGCTGCTGATCAACCTCATCATCGTCTTCTACATGCTCTATCTGAGATTGTCGGCGCCGGAAAAGCCGGCAGTGTCATCCTGAGCGCAGCCGGCTATGCGAATCCGCCATCCCGCCTAAGCTTGACGGCGCCGGAAAACCACGCTGTGTCATCCTGAGCGCAGCCAGCCTATTCGCTCGCGAATGGGTTGGCGGAGTCGAAGGACCCCTATAAGCTTAACTACCGTTGCCGTGCCGCACTGGGAGTCGTTCGTTTCGAGACAGGGTACCGGCGGCGTGGCGGCGGCAGGGGTCCATCGACTGCTCTGCGGATTCGCTGCGCGAATCCGCCATTCGGTTGAGGATGGCATCCTGGAAGCCAGCTAGGTTAGACCCCGCGTTGTCCCGTCTATCATGGGCAACCCGGGGTCTTGGGGGGAAGAGCATGCATTTTGCCAGCATCAAGAGTCCGGTCAGCCAAGAAAGCGATTGGGTCGGATTTCCGACGACGGTCCTCAGGTCATCCGCTGCAGGCGCCGACAGGGAGTTGTGCCCGGCACAATTCGCCGGGAAAACCCGCCCTGGCCGGGCTCGAACCATCACCATCCCGCCGGCCCTGATCGTCATTGTCCTGATCGCGGTGGTCATGATCGCGCCCCTGCAGGCGCAACAAGTCTCGCTGCAAGCCCTCGTCACCCCCTCCACCACGATTTCAAAAGACGGCCATCCCGTCACCTTCGCTCTTCACGGCTTCATTGAATTCAAAACCCTGGCCGAGTTATTCCCCTACATCGATTCCCAGACTCGGCGCTGGAAAACCCTGGACGATGCCGGGCGCGACCGCCTGGCCCACGAACTGCTGCGCCGCGGAATCGAGAGCCGCGTCGTTTCCATGATCGACGAGCGTCCACTCGAAACCCTGGTCACCCACACCAGCGGCGAACTGCGCCAAGCCCTGGCGCAAGTGACCGAACCCGTGCCGCCGGGCTACGCCGAGGCCTTCCTCGCAGTACAGGAAAAGTGGAAGCACTCTCTGAACTGCTGGAGCGCCGCTCCTTCAATTCCCGCTCGCGTGCTCTCGAATTGGTATCCCATCGCGGAGGGCATTCCCCTCTACGGCGCCACTTACGATTCCACGGAGCACTTCTGGCAGGCGGTGAAGTATCACCCCGACGTTACTGTCGCCCAGTTGCTCGACCTGCTCGCCATACTCGAACGCAAGGACTGGGCCCCCTGGCTCAGCCGCCTCGATTCCGATCCCAAACTATATTTGCCCAACGCTTACGCCATAGAGTTCCTGCGCCACAACCTGACGGCGGAACGCTTCGCCTGGTTTCGCGGCGAACTGGCGGCTCACGGCCTCCATCCCCACGATCACGCCCGCCTGGTGCAGCAGCGCGGTGCCACCGCATTCCGCTTCAGCGCATTCGAAGAAAAAGTTCTCTGGGGCGACCTCGCCGATCTGTTCCACCTGGTCTTCGCTTTCTCCCCATCCGACGATCCCATCCGCCAGGCTCTGGCCGATCGCCACTTCGACGCCGTTTACCTGGGCGAGCGCAGAATGGGTTTCATCAGCGAAGACTTCCGCTCCCTGATGCTCGAAATCTGGCGCGTAAAGTACCTGCAGATGCCGCGCTTCCGCGAGGTGATCAGCTCGATCCCCCTGGAGATCCATCTCTCCCACTTCCTCAACGACGGCGACTCGCCCGACATCCCCATCCCGGTCTACATCGGCTACCTGAACCAGATCCGCGACCTGGCCCGCCGCCCCATGTAGGCACGAGCGCCCGCGCTCGTGCCAAGCGGCCCCGAAGCAGCCACGAACCACGTGGGGACAGCCGCCCCGGCTGTCCGGCGGAGCGACGCTCCGCTCCGCTTTTGTCCGGAAGAACAAATGCGAGCCTCAACTGGCCTACAGTAAAATCATCGTTCAGCAGAAAGGCACGCCAACTCATGCGCTCGTTAGCTCTCTTCATCCTGATAGCCCTTTGTTCCGTGCCGACGGCCGGACTCGCCCAAACAGTTCCTGCCGCCATCTTTACCGACCCGCCGGTTGACGCCGCGCATCCGGCAAGAATGACCGTGCTCCACATCCCCAGCCACGGACTGCTCATCAACGGCGTGGTTTACCAGCCCGCCGGAGCGGGGCTTCATCCCACACTGGTCATCTTCCACGGCTTGCCGGGAAACGAGAAAAACCTCGACCTCGCCCAGGCCGTCCGACGCGCCGGATGGAACGCCGTCACCTTCAACTATCGCGGCTCCTGGGGAAGCCCGGGGGTTTATCGCTTCACCCAGAATCTGGAGGACGCCGACTCTGTCCTCTCCTATCTGCGCGATCCCAAGACCGCCGCGCGTCTGGGCATCGACACTCAGCGAATCGCCATCGCCGGCCACAGCATGGGAGGCTGGGTAGTCGCGCATACCGCCGCCCACGATCACGCCTTGATCGGCGCAATCCTGATTTCCGCGGGAGACATGGGTCTTCTCGGTCAGGAACCCCGCGACCGCCTGGTGGCTGACATGGCTGACAACATGGAAGGCCTGTCCGGCGTCACCGCCCAGAGCATGGCCGACGAAGACCAGGCCAACGCCAAAGCGTTTCGCCTGGAAGACACCGCCACCGGCCTGACCCAGATACCTCTCCTGGTGCTGACCGCAGATGACGGGCTGGCCCCGCAGAGCGACGCGCTGGTACACGCCATCGAGGCCAGAGGCGGCCACCAGGTGACAGCCATCCACGTCGCGACCGACCACAGCTGGTCCGACCATCGCATCGCTCTCGAGAGCACGATCCTGACCTGGCTGGCCGGCCTTCACTGAATCAGGCGGAAACTCTGGGCCGCGATTGCGCAGGTGCGCAACGAATCAGGTTTTGATTCTCCCCGCAAGTCACCCGACTCGGGGTGCCCCATCCTTCGCGTTTTGCGAAGGGCGGGAGGCAATTATCCTGGCTCCTCCTGGGGCTTGATGGCAAAGTCAACCAGGCATATGATTCCGCGAGAAAACAGCAACCACCAACCAACCATGGGTTTTCAAGTCGAAGTAAGAGAACTCGATCGCATCGTTGTCGTGGATGTTGTGGGCAGGCTCACGTTGAGTGACAGTCGCACTCAACTGCGCGACTTGGTGCACGTCTTCACCGGCAGCGGCCGCAAGAAGTTCCTAATCAGTCTCGCCGGCTTGGATTTCGTCGACAGCGATGGCTTGGGCGAACTGACCCGTTGTTATAGCATCGTCAGGCAAGCGGGCGGCGAGATGAAGCTTGTCCACGTCCGCAAGAAAGTACAAGCGCTTCTTGAGATGACCCGGCTAAACAACCTGTTCGAGATCTACAGCGAGGAGCATGTTGCTCTGCAAGCATTCCGGGAACAACCTTAGTCATTCTTGGTCGAGTACCAAAAAGCAGGCCTTGGCGGCAAGGCTGAAGCAGCGCCCTTTCACCAGAGTCGGGAGGCAGATGGTCGCAAATCCCGATGTCTATATACTTGGCACAATTGCCCACCATAGTTGGCGGGTGGAAAAGCTCTCCAGGACACTTGACGGGTGAGCGATCCGCCCGGCGCGCGGGAGTTTCTTATGCGATGGACCATCTTTTCGTTCCTTCTGATCCTGTCTCTTTTCACTTCACCCGCGCTGCCTCAACTCGGAACCCCACTCGGTCGTTGTGGAGCGCCTCCGCGCGATGCTGCTTCCCAGAATCAACCGTCGGCCGAACGGGTTCCGCTCGAGGAACACAAGCCGTTCCCCAGCGACAAAGCGCGGCTCCAGAAAGATGCTGAGGAACTGGCTGACCTCGCCGCTTCCATCCGTGCTGACATCGAACGCGCAAATCAGGGCTTGCTGTCCAAGGATTCGGTAGAAAAACTCAAGCGAGTGGAAAAGCTTTCTAGACACTTACGCAGCGAATTGACGCGATAGCGAGCGGGGCAGACCTCGACGAGGCCGTCCCCCATGAACAAACAATTCAAAGCCATTCAGGCTCTTGCTTAACGCAAATCCCGATCATTCGATCGGTGCCAGCCCAGCCGCCTGCGAACTCACCGGCTTCGACTCAAGCAAAATAGATGACGCCCTCAAACCGTCGGCATTCGCCGTCAATTTGATCTGGCCCGTCTGACGGGTGGTCCGCACGACCACCAGCGCCCGTCCGTGGAAAAGGCGGCACGTGTCTCCTGAATATGGATCCGGGGACCGTCCATCCCCGTTTCCGACCGCGGCCATCGTCCCTGCCCCACTGACGGCAAAGCGTACCTTCGAGTCGCTATTGATCTGCAGGCTGCCCTTTTCATCCACTGCCTCAACCGTGACAAACGCCAGGTCTTGTCCGTCGGCGTCGAGGCCGGTTCGATCGGCAGTGAGCTTCAGCCCGGCCGCATCTCCCGTCGTCTGCAGAATGCTCTCGGCCACCACTCGCTCTCCGCGGACGCCTTCTGCCTTCAGCGTTCCCGGCGTATACGGAACTTCGAATTCAGCCTTGAAAGCCTGGTCGCGGCCCGTGGGTTTTTCGCCGATCGGCTTGTCGTTAAGAAACAGGCGAACGCGTTCCGCGCCGGAATAGACCTCAACCGTGAGCGGCTTTCCCTCCTCGCCCGGCCACGTCCAACTCGGCAGCGTCGGATAGACGCTCCATCCCATGGCGATGATCTTCTTGCCCTCGGGCTCCGGCAATCGCACCGTCGCGAAAACCCGGTCGCCTCCGTTCCACAGAATGTCGCGATACTACGACGCTGGCTTGCGGAAGCCGGTAAGGTCCAGGTCGCCCGAGTAGGCCGCATGCCATGGGTAACCGGCAAAGAGAAACTTCGCGACCGGATTGGGTTTCGCGTTCTCCTCCGCCATGGCTTCGAATGGGTTCTTTCCATCGGCTCCCATGTTGGCCATGAACTGCCTCAGCCCGGCCGCGACCTGGGCAGCCTGCGCCGCCTCTTCCGGAGTCCCATAGCTCCACGAGCCGATCCCGGATTCGCCCAGGTAGTCCATCGCCGTCCACACGAACTCGCCCAGGATGTAGTCGTGGTCCTTCACCAGCTGCCACTGTTCGAATGCGTTTGCCGCCAGCGACTCCGTCGTCATCATGATGCGGCCCGGCACCCGGCGGTGGTCCTCCGCCTGGTTCTGCGCCAGGTTGTAGTTGTAACCGCCGACATCGAGCACGGAAAACACCGCGTCCGGGTTCGGCCCGTAGGTCGCGCCGGGAAAGGCCTCGGTCAGCGGTCGTGTGGAATCGAGCGAGCGCACGCGGGCCGCAAGCCGCTGCGCAATGGGCGCGCCTTCCTTCGTCCACGCCTCCGGAATCTCGTTGCCGATGCCCCAGAAAATGATGGAAGGATGATTGCGATCGCGCAGCACCATCGCGTCGATGTCCCGCTGCCACCACTCATTGAAGAAGCGCGCATAGTCATACTTGGCCTTGCTCTTGGTCCATACATCGAACGGTTCATCGAGAACCAGCAGGCCCAGCCGGTCGCATGCATCCAGAAACGCGGGCGATGGCGGATTGTGCGCGGTGCGGACGGCGTTGAACCCTGCCGCCTTCAGCAGTTCGACTCGACGCACTTCGGCGCGATCGAACGCCGCCGCTCCCAGCGGCCCGTTGTCATGGTGAACGCTGCCGCCGGCCAGCTTGATGGACGCGCCGTTCAGCAGCAATCCTTTTTCGACGGACCAGGCCAGAGACCGCACCCCGAACGTCGTCTCCACCTCGTCCAGCGTTTTTCCATTCTTCACAATCCGGGTGAGGGCGTGGTATAGACGCGGACTCTGTGGCGACCACAGGGCGGGTTGGTCAAGCGTTATCTCCTGTGCGGTTTCGGCCGGCTGGCCCGCCGGCAGCTTCACCGTTGAATTCACTTCGCGAGATTTTGCGCCCGCTGGGTCCACCAGAACGGTCGCCACCGTGACTTCGCCGGCTTTCGTTGTATCGTTCTGCACCTGGGTTTTTATCAGCACTCGCGCCGACCCGGCGGACACTTCAGGCGTGCTTACAAACACCCCCCAGGGGGCGATGTGAATCGGCTCCGTAACAACCACGCGAACGTGCCGGTAAATGCCCGACCCGCTGTACCAGCGGCTGTTGGGCTGCATGGAGTTGTCCACGCGCACCACCAGAACGTTTTTCGCAGAAAAATTCAGCGGGGACGTGGCGTCGAAATGAAAGCTGGTATAGGCGTAAGGATGGTTGCCCAGCTTATGGCCGTTCAGATAGACGGTTGCGTCCATCGAAACGCCATCAAACTCCACGCTCACGCGCTTGCCCTTCCAGCTTGCCGGAGCGGTAAACGCCTTCCTGTACCAGCCCACGCCCGCTGGGTAAAATCCTCCCCCGGATCCGGTGGGGTTTTTCTCGTCAACCGTTCCCTCGATGCTCCAGTCGTGCGGAACCGTCACCGTGCGCCACGAACCATCGTCGAACGCGGGTGCCTCAGCTCCGGCCGGATCTCCCAGAAAGAACTTCCAGTCTGCATCCGCCGAGAATACGGTTCGGGGCTGCGTCGCCGCCCTTGCCGAAGGGTGCAATGCCGCCGTCAATAGAATTGCCGATCCCAATGCTTGTAGGGCTCTGGAATACCCGTTTCCGAAAGCGGCCATATTTCACTCCGGTTCAATGGGGTGGCGGCGAGTTCGCCACGAAACCCCTCGGCGATTGCCTCAAGACGGCTGCCGATGATAACAGACAAACATCCCCCTCCGACATCGGTAAATCGGCGTGGCATAATGAGGCAGCATCGCACTGGCCCCGTAGCTCAGATGGATAGAGCAGCGGTTTCCTAAACCGAAGGTCGCGTGTTCGACTCACGCCGGGGCCACCAGTTCGACGACGTCAGAGATCGCCTCCTCGAAACGCCTGTTCAGATACACTATTCCGCGTGCATCCTTCTTCCCCAGGCGGCGAAACCATGACGTGGCTCATGATCAGTTCCTTCGTGCTGTTCAATCTTTTCCTCGGAGTCAGCCAGGCGCAGACGGGCGCGGGCAGCACCGCAAAACCGCGCAACCTGCTGCTGGTGGTGAACCAGGGCGACCAGAGCATGAGCGTCGTCGACCCCGCGGCCGGCGTCCAGATAGGCAAAGTAAAAACCAACGAGGTGCGCGCCCACGAGGTGACCGCTTCTCCCGACGGACGCCTAGCCTATCTGCCCATCTATGGCGACTCGGGCGTGGGCAAACCCGGCACCAACGGGGGTTCCGTCGAAATCGTCGATCTCGACAAGCAGGCCATCGTGGGTAACATCGCAGTCGGCGCCGTGCGCCCGCATTGGGTCAAGTTCGGGCCGGACGGCATGCTGTATGTTTCCGCTGAACTCGATCAGGCCGTGGACGTGCTCGATCCCCATCAGCAGAAAAAAATCGGCTCCATCCCCACCGGACAGCCCGAGTCTCACATGGTGGTCATGTCGCGCGACGGGCACCGTGCCTATACCGCCAACGTGGATGCCGGCACGGTTTCGGTGCTCGACCTGCAAGCCCGCAAGACCATCAAAGTCATTCCGGTCGCCCAGGTAGTGCAGCGCATCTCGATGTCGCAGGACGGACGCTGGGTGTTCACTTCCGACCAGAAGCGTCCCCGGCTGGCGGTAATCGATACCGCGACCAACGAGATTTCCCGCTGGATCGATTTGCCCGCCGTCGGATACGGCACCGCGTCCACCCTCGATGGCAAATGGTTGCTGGTCACGTTGCAGACCGCCAACCAGGTCGCCGTGGTCGACTTGTCCCAGATGAAGGTGGTGCGCACCGTTCCCGTTGCCGCCGATCCTGTCCAGATTCTGGCGCGACCCGGTGTGGCCTACGTCTCCTGCACGGGTGACGGAAAAGTTGCGGTACTGAACTTGGAAGACTGGAAGGTAGAAAAACTGATTGCGACTGGCCCCGGGGCCGACGGCCTCGCCTGGGTCGAACGAAACCCATAAGCGCAAAGACCCAAAGGGTCTTGGAAATTTCTTCGCGACCTTTGCGGTCAAGCGTTTGAAGCTTGCGCGGCAGCCAGGAACCGGGGCGGTTTCCGAGCCTTCGTGGCCTGCTCGAACCCGTAAGCGATCTTCAACAAAACCGGCTCACTCCAGGCCCGTCCAAAGAATGACACCCCAACCGGCAGCCCCGAGATGAACCCGGCAGGCACGGTAATGTCGGGATAACCCGCCACCGCGGCCGCATTCGAACTGCCTCCGCCCGAGTGATCGCCATTCACCAGATCAGTAATCCACGCCGGACTCCCGGTCGGCGTCATGATCGCGTCCAGCTTGAATTTGTCCATGACACCGTCGATGCCCTCGGCCCGCGAAAGCCGGTGATTGGCTTCGAGCGCGTCCATGTATTCCTTGCTCGTCAGCGGGCCCTTGGCTTCGGCCTGGATGAAAAGGTCTTGCAGAAAGTAGGGCATTTCCTTTTCTTTATTCTTCTCATTGAACTCAATAATGTCTTTCAAGGAATGAACCGCGGCGTCCGGACGGCCCGCCAGATACGCATTGAGGTCGGCTTTCAGTTCGTAGAGCAGCACCAGAAGCTCGCTGTCATCGAACTTGCCATGGGATTCGAGGTCAGCCGGATCGACCAGCACCGCTCCATGCCGCTTTATTTCTTCCATCACCTCGCCCATGAGACGATCCACGCTGTCGCTGAACCCGAAATATTTGCGGGCCACGCCGATGCGGGCGCCGCGCAATCCGTTGGGATCGAGAAAGCGCGTGTAGTCCGCGGCTCTCTTTTCATCGCTCGCGGCGGTCGCTCCGTCTCGCGGATCCGAACCCGCCAGCGCGCTCAGCAGAATCGCGGCGTCGCGTACCGTCCGCGCCATGGGTCCCGCCGTGTCCTGGCTGTGCGCAATGGGAACGATGCCGGAGCGGCTGATCAGCCCTAAGGTCGGCTTGATCCCCACCAGTCCATTGGCGTTCGAGGGACACACGACCGACCCGTCGGTTTCCGTGCCCACCGCCAGCGCGCACAGATTGGCCGCGGTCGCCGCCCCCGAGCCTGAACTCGAGCCGCAGGGATTGCGATCCAGCGCGTAAGGGTTCCGGGTGAGCCCGCCGCGGCCGCTCCATCCGCTCACCGAATGACTGGAACGGATATTTGCCCATTCACTCAGGTTCGTCTTGCCCAGAATCACCGCGCCCGCCTCGCGTAATTTCTGCGCCACGAAAGCATCCCGCGCCGGATGCGACCCCAGCAGGGCCAGCGACCCCGCGGTCGTCTGCATTCGGTCGGCGGTGTCAATGTTGTCTTTGATGAGCACCGGAATTCCATGCAGCGGGCCGCGCGCGCCTTTGGCTTTGCGTTCGTTGTCCAGGCTCTCGGCCACGGCCAGCGCGTCCGGGTTAAGCTCAATCACGCTGTTGACCGCAGGGCCGCGCCGGTCGACTGCTTCCATCCGATCGATATATTTCTGGGTCAGGGCGCGGCCGGTAAACTTCCCCGAAGTCATCCCCGCCTGCAGGTCCGCGACGGTCAGCTCGTCGAGTTCGAAGGGAGCCACTTCGTGAGCGGCAGGCGCGCAGGCGGCGGTTTCGCGGGCCCCCGCCAGCGCCGGCAAAATCGCCGAACCCGCTGCGCCGAGCGCGGCAGTCTGCAGGAATCGCCGCCGCGTCGGCACGGCATCAACGGATACGGCCTGGTGAAGTTTAGGCACAGCTGGCCTCCTGGGTTCGCAGTGCAGAAGCGGAATTATAGGCGATCCTTCTCATGATTGTGTCCGATGCCCGCGCGCGGAGCTTGGGCCCGCCACCATGCCGCCTTCCCCTTCTTTTGGTCAAGACTCGGTTGTCCTGCTTTCCTTCCGCGCTCAGGCCCGTCCAAAACACCGAAACAATCCCTGTAGAGGCTGATACAATTTCCCGTTCGCCGCTTGATGAAAGACCATTCCAGTTTCCCGCCCGCTGCACACTCTCAAAGAGGAGTCCGAATGTCTTATCCCAACAGACTGCTGCTGCTGTTGCTGCTCATACTTGCCGCCGTCGGATCCGCTCAGGAAGCCCCGGAAGGCCGCATGATGCGCTTCCCAGACATCTACAAAGACAAAATTGTCTTCATGTACGGCGGCGACCTCTGGCTGGCATCAAGCGCAGGCGGAGATGCCCGGCGCATCACCTCTGATGCCGGAAGGGAACTGTTCCCCAAGTTTTCGCCCGACGGCAAATGGATCGCCTTCACCGGACAATACGATGGCAATTTCAATGTCTACGTGATGCCCGCCCAGGGCGGCCAGCCCCGGCAGTTGACCTTCTACCAGGGAGCCGCGGCCCCGCTCAGCGATCGCATGGGCATTCACAATGAAGTGGTCACCTGGTTTCCCGACAGCAAGCGCATCCTGTTTCTCTCGCGCCGCGATTCCTCCAACGGCTGGACCAAGCGCCCCTTCAGCGTGAGCATCGACGGCGGTTTGCCCGAACCCCTGCCGCTCGCCGAGGGCGGCCTTGGGACGTTTTCTCCCGACGGCACGAAAATCGCCTATAACCCCATCTTCCGCAACTTTCGCACCTGGAAGCGCTACACCGGCGGCCTCTCCCAGGCCATCGCCATCTACGATCTGAAAAACAACACCGTCGAAGACGTGCCTCACACCGACTGGACCGATACCTTCCCCATGTGGCATGGCAACGCCATCTACTTCACTTCCGATCGCGGCCCCGACCATCGCCTCAATCTTTTTAGCTACGATTTGACCGGCAAGCAGGTCGAGCAACTCACCCATTTCACCGACTTCGACGTGATGTGGCCCAGCCTCGGCCCCGACTCCATCGTGTTCGAGAACGGCGGCTATCTCTACACCTTCGATTTCGAATCGAAACAGCCCAAAAAGCTGACCATCTATTTGCCCGGCGACCTTGACCAGCGCATGAAGCACTGGACCAGCGTCACCAAAAACATTACTGACTTCGACATCTCCCCGGAAGGGAAGCGTGCCGTGTTCGGCGCCCGCGGTGATGTGTTCACGGTCCCCGCAAAAGAAGGCAGCGTCCGTAACCTCACGCGCACCCCCGGCATCCGCGAGAAGTCGGTCGCCTGGTCGCCCGACGGCCGCTGGATCGTCTATGTCTCCGACCGCAGCGGCGAGGACGAACTCTACATCACTCCCCAGGACGGAATGGGCAAGGAGCAGCAGATCACCAGCGGCTACAAAGGCTTCAAATACGCTCCCGTATGGTCGCCCGACAGCAAAAAACTGGCCTGGTCCGACAAGGATTGCCGCCTCTGGTACGTCGACATCAACGACAAGAAACAGGTCGCCATCGATCAGGGCAAGTATGGCGAAATCCTGAATTATTCCTGGTCACCCGACAGCAAATGGGTGGCCTACGACAAGAATGCGGAGAACGCGTACTCGGTCGTGCATCTCTATTCGTTGGCCGCTAATAAAATCACGCCCGTCACCACCGCGATGACCAACAGCTTCTCGCCGGTTTTTGATCCTGACGGAAAATACCTGTACTTCCTCTCCGATCGCGACTTCAACGAAGTCCTGGGCAACGTCGACTTCGAATTCGCCAATCCGAAGACCACCCGAATCTATGTGGTCACCCTGCGCGCCGACGAGCCTTCGCCCTTTCAACCCCTGAGCGACGAGACACAGATCAAGAAGGAAGAAAATAAGGACGAGCTGCTGACCCCGCCCGGCCAGGAGCCGAGCAAGACGGCGGGCAAACCCGAGGCCAAAGGCAAAAAGAAAAACCCGGAACCCAAAGAGGCAAAGGAAAGCAGCAAGAGCGACCAGGACAAAGACAAGAAGGATGAAAAAGAAAAGTCCAAGGAAAAAGAGAAAGAATTCCGCATCGACCTCGACGGCCTCGCCGGCCGTGTCGTGGCCTTGCCCATTGAACCCGCCGTCATCGGAGGCATTTTGGCCTCCAAGGGCTTCATCTTCTATTCCACAACGCCCATTCAAGGCCTGTCCGGACCGCTTCCTGGCGAAGCGCCCGCCATCCATGTTTACGATCTGAAAGAGCGCAAGGACAAAGTTCTCATCGATGGCGTGCAGCGTTTCGCCCTCTCCTTCGACGGCTCCAAGCTCCTCTACGAAGCCGACGGCGGACGCGACGGCCACACCTACGGCATCATCGACGCCAAACCCGACGGCCCCAAAAAAGTCGGCGAGGGTGCGCTCAACCTCGGCGGCATGAAAGTCCAGGTCGATCCCGCCGCCGAATGGAAGCAGATGTTCAACGAAGTCTGGCGCCAGGAGCGCGACTATTTCTACGAAGCCGCCATGAACGGCGTGGACTGGGAAAAAGTGCGCGACAAGTACGCCCAGCTGTTGCCGTCCGTCGCCGATCGCTATACCTTGACCTACATCCTCGGTGAAATGATCGGCGAACTCTCGAATTCCCACACCTACGTGGGCGGCGGAGACTATCCCGACCTGCATCCGGTGAACGTCGGCCTGCTCGGGGTGGACTTCGAGGCCGACCCCGCCGCCGGAATGTATCGTTTCAAGAAAATCTACGCCGGCGAAAACTGGGACTCGCAGACGCGCTCACCTCTCACCGAGCCGGGCGTGACCGTAAAAGAGGGCGACTACCTGGTCGCGGTGAACGGCCGCCCTCTGCGCACGCCGCAGAATCCCTATGAACTCTTCGTGAACACGGTCAACGACAATGTCACCCTGACCGTCAATTCCAAACCCTCGCCGGACGGCGCCCGCACCGTGCAGGTAAAGCCCATCGCGGACGAAAACGGCTTGCGCGAGCTGGCCTGGATCGAGAGCAATCGCAAGAAAGTCGACGCTGCCAGCAATGGCCGCATCGGCTACGTCTACCTACCGGACATGGGAGGCCCGGGGCTGAACGAATTCGTCAAGCAATACTTTCCCCAGATTCGCAAGGAAGGCATGATCATCGACGTCCGCTACAACGGCGGCGGCTTCGTCGACCAGCTTATCTTCGAGCGCCTGCGCCGCGTCCTCGCCGGGATGGGATCGAGCCGAAACTGGGAGAGCGGCACCGTTCCCCCAGTCGTATTTAACGGCGCCATGGCCTGCGTAACCAACCATTACGCTGCATCTGACGGCGACATATTCAGCTACTACTTTAAGTATTACAAACTCGGTCCGCTCATCGGCGAACGCACCTGGGGTGGTGTCCGCGGCATTCGCGGCCAGATTCCCCTGCTCGACGGTGGCTACATCACGCGCCCCGAGGCCGCCCGTTACAACCTCAACAGCCAGTGGATCGTCGAGAACCGTGGTGTGCAGCCCGACATCGTGGTGGAAAATCGCCCCGACCTGGTGGTCAAGGGCCAGGACCCGCAACTGGAGAAGGCCATCGAGCTGGTGATGAAAGAAATCCAGGCCAATCCGAAAAAGCTGCCGCCCCGCCCCCCAGATCTGCCGGCCTATCCCGAAGGCCCAGGACTGTAGGCGCCGTCACGGTCCACGTAGGGGCAGGTGTCCCACCTGCCCAGCCAGGCGAAGCCCGGCATCTGCTATGTCGTCATCCTGAGCGGAGCGGCTGCTTCGCTATGCGAAGCAGCCACGCAGTCGAAGGACATCTAGAACCGGCACACTCTCGCCTCGCAATTTAGAAAGCTCCGGCCGCTCAGGATGACACGGCGAGATCACGCCTTAGCTACTTCCCGAACGCTTCCTTATTCACCACGTACGGCATCTTGGTGACATCGCCGCCATAGTTCCCCTCGAGCACATCAATCAAGCCCTGCACCGTCCGTCCCGCCATGCCTTTCTCCGGATCGGAAGAGAGCCGCGTGATCCGACCCGCGCTGGCAAAATGCGGATACAGGCGGCAGCGGTCTTCAATCGCCGGATCGCGCAACGGTGAATCCGCGGGCAGGGGTTCCTTCTCGTAAACGTCCAGCGCCGCGCCCGCAATCCAGTTCTGCCGCAGCGCCTTGGCCAGGGCCGCTTCCTCGACCACCGGCCCGCGCGAAGTATTCACCAGAAACGCAGTCGGCTTCATCCGCCGCAGCGTGTGTTCGTTGAACAGATGGTAAGTCGGCGCGGGGCTTTCCCCTTCGCGCAGCAGCGGCACATGCACGCTGACGAAATCCGCCTGGCTCAGCGCCTCATCCACGCCCACGTACTTGATCCAGTTTTTCGTCTTTGAAATCCCCCGCGCGTGGCGCAAATCCATGGTTTCCTGGATCGCGTCTATGTAGTCGTGATTCTGGTAGGCCGGGTCATAGCAGAGGATATTCATATCGAACCCGGCGCATTTCTTGATCATGGCCAGGCCAATCCGTCCGGTGCCGATAATAGCGATAGTCTTCCCGGTAACTTCGTCGCCGAGAAACGGCAGGTAGGGATGCCAGTAGCTCCACTTGTTCTCCCGGGTCAGGTGTTCCGCCGTCCACAGTTTTCGCGCCAGTGCGCCCAGCATGAAAAACGCAAACTCCGCGGTGGCCTCGGTCAGTACGTCCGCGGTGTGGGTGAAAGGAATCTTGTAGCGGTTGGCGTCGGCGCGGTTAATATTGTCGAAGCCCACGGCAATCTGCGCCACGACTTTCAGTTTCCCTTTGCCGGCTTCAAATACTTCCGCGTCAACCGGATCGCGCAGGGTAGTGATCAGCCCGTCGATGCCGGATTTTACTTTTTCGATGATCAGGCTCTTTGGCGGCGCTTCCGGCTTCGGATAGACTTCCACCTCGTATCCACGTTGCCGCAGAACATCCATCGCATCGCCGATGTCGCAGGTCGAAAAAACACGAAATGTTTTGGCCATGGTCCTCTCGGATCGCAAGATTCAATCGGCGGCGCTGTGAACGTCGGTCTTGTCTGCCCGCAATTCATCCCATCCCGGCAGATGCCTGTCGCCCGTAATCAATCTCGCGCCGCGCTCGTAAGTGAAATAAGACCAGGCCCACTGCACCAGCACGATGATGCGATTGCGGAACCCGATCAGGAAGAAGACGTGAATGAACAGCCATGCCAGCCAGGCCAAAAAGCCCGAAATATGAATTTTGCCAAACTCCGCCACCGCCGCCGCCCGCCCGATCGTGGCCAGGTTGCCTTTATTGAAGTAATGGAAATTCTTGCGAGGCTCGCCCCGCATTTCGGCGCCGATATTATGCGCCGTAGCTTTGCCCTCCTGCATGGCCACCGGCGCGATGCCCGGCAACGGCTTTCCCTTTTTGTCCTTCAGCGTCGCCAGGTCCCCAATCACGAACACTTCCGGATGCCCCGGCAAGCTCAGGTCGGGATTCACCGCCACCCGTCCCGCCCGGTCGACCGGAGCTCCCAGCTTTTTTCCCAGCGGCGACGCCGCCACGCCCGCCGCCCACAAAATTACCGCTGCCGGAAGTTGCGTCTCACCCATGTGCACCGTCCCCGGCGTCACATTGGTCACCATCGCCGAGGTATGCACTTCTACACCTAAGCGCTTTAACTGCTCCTGGGCGCTGCGCGAAAGGTCTTCGGGATAAGCCGGCAGAATCCGCGGCCCGCCCTCCAGCAGCACGATCCTGGTCTTCCGGGGATCGATGGTGCGAAACTCGTTGGTCAGCGCTCGTCGCGCAATCTCAGCCAGGGTCCCAGCCAGTTCCACGCCCGTCGGGCCGCCTCCGACGACCACGAAATTAAGCTGCACGTGCTCGTGCTCGCTATTGGCCTGGCGCTCGGCCAGCTCAAACGCCAGCAGCACCCGTCGCCTGATCTCCAGGGCGTCCTCGATCGTCTTCAGCCCGGGCGCAAATGGCTCCCACTCGTCGTGGCCAAAATAGGCGTGGCTCGCCCCCGAAGCCACGACCAGGTAGTCGTAGGAAATCTCGCCGTCCGGCAGCTTCACCACCTTGCGCGCCAGATCGAAATCCTGCACCTCGGCCATCAGCACTTCGACGTTCCGCCGGTTGCGCAGAATCCAGCGAATGGGCGCGGCAATCTCGCCCGGCGACAATCCCGCGGTAGCCACCTGGTAAAGCAGCGGCTGAAAAGTATGGAAGTTCTGCCGGTCGATCAGCGTGATCCGAACCGGATATCGCGCCAGAGCGCGCGCCACCACCAGGCCGCCAAACCCGGCCCCCACAATCACCACCCGCGGATTGTTCGTCTGCTCCATAACCTACTTCATTAGATTGCGACAACCACCCGAGAGATGCGAACTGAGAACCGAGAACTGAGAACCGAGAACTGATCACTATCAACCGGTCTTCATCCCAACCGGCTCATCATCCCGTAATAAGCCAAAAACGAAACCACAAACCCCACAAACCAGGAGTAGTCGTACGCAAAACGAACGCCTGGAACCACCAACCCGATGAGCGCTACCGCCGCCCCCAGAAATAGCGCGCCCACCGCCTTCCAGTTAAATCCGCGAGAATATTCATAGGCTCCGCCTCGCAGATAAAGGTCATTCAGCAGCAGCACCCGTTTGCGGATCAGCCAGTAATCGCAAATCATGATGCCCGCCACCGGCCCCAGAAACGCCGCATACCCTCCCAGCCAGCCGAAGATGAAGGTCTTGTAGTTGTCCAGCAACTTCCAGGGCATGATGGCGATTCCCATGAAACAAGTGATCACGCCCCCGATTTTGAAACTGATCTTGCGCGGCCACAGGTTGGAAAAATCATTGGCAGGAGAAACCACGTTGGCGCCGATGTTCACATTCAGAGTCGCCAGCAGGATCGCCACCAGCGAAACCACCACCGCCAGCCGCGAATGAAACCGGCTCAACAGTTGCACCGGGTCCCAGATCGCCGACCCGTAAATCACCACCGTCGCCGAAGTCACCAGCACTCCCACCAGCGAATACAGAGTCATGGTGGTCGGCAAAGCCAGCGCCTGCCCGATGATCTGCGCCCGCTGGCTGCGCGCAAACCGCGAAAAATCCGGAATATTCAGCGATACCGTTGCCCAGAAACCCACGGTCGCGTTCAACGCCGGAATCAGAAACTTCAGAAATTCCGGAAAGCTGGCAAAACGCGACGGCGCCGAAAGCATCGGCCCAAAGCCCCCCGCCTGCACATAAGCCCACCCCAGCAATAGCAGGCCCACACCCAGCAGGACCGGCGCACTGATGCCCTGCAGAAACCGTATGTACTCGATGCCCTTAAGGATCACCGCCAGGTTGATTGCCCAGAACGCCAGGAAACAGATGCCCGCGCCATGCGGCACCGATCTCCACGCAGGCCACACGGTAGACAGCAGAACGTTGATGGCCTCGCCCCCGATCCATGTCTGGATGCCAAACCATCCGCAGGCCACCAGCGCCCGCAAGACCGCAGCCACGTTCGCCCCCAGAACTCCAAACGAGGCCCGCGCCAGCACCGGGAAGGGAATGCCGTACTTCGCCCCGGGATGCGAATTCAGCAGCATCGGCGCCAGCACGATGCAGTTCCCCAGGAACACGGTAAACACCGCCTGCTTCCAGTTCATCCCGCCCTGGATCAGGCTGGCCGCCAGCATGTAAGTCAGGATGTTGACCGACATCGAGACCCAGAGCGCCGCGTAGTTGTAGGTGCCCCAGGTACGCGCTCCGCGATGGCCCGAGGCAGCTTCGCCGGGCAATACCGTGGGCGCAAGATCAGGGTTGTAGAGAGGGCTGGATTCGATGGCTGCGGCAGGCGGGCTGGACATGGGCATCGCTGAAACTTATCTCAGAAACTCGCCGCCGCCGCCGCAGTCGTGGGATGGAGTCCGACAATCTGATGTACGTTCGTCATCTTCAATACCTGTTCCACGTGTCCCGTAGCGCCCGCCACTCGCAACTCTCCTCCCGCTTCCTTCAGTTGGCCGGCGGACATCATGATGATCCCAATGCCCGTGCTGTCAATATGCGTCACCGCGGCCAGGTCGAAAATGATCTTCTTCCGTTTCTCGCGCACCAGGCTCTCCGTCGCCCACTCCAGATGCTGGCAGTCTCGGCCGATGGTGATTCTTCCCGCGATCTCCAGCACCACAATGTCGGGCGCAAATTGTTTGGTCTGAATCTCCAGCATAAGCCGGGCTCCTTTTTCAATCGATCCACTCCAGCCGAACCGCACAGCGACGGGCACCTTCCCATCAATGACTGCGATCGCCCGCAACGCTCAGTTTGATCCGGTAGATGCTCGTGCTGCCGCAGATGTATAGCGTCTTGCCGTCCTTGTCGCCCCACGCCACATTGCTGACCACCTCCGGAACTTTGATGGTTCCCAGGTGCTTGCCTTCCGGAGAAATGATCCACACGCCGGCTGCGCCCGCCGCGTAGATGTTGCCTTTCGCGTCCACCCGCAAACCGTCGGGCACGCCCTTCGCCGGATCGGCCGAAGCGTCAATCAGGATGGTTCCGTCCGTGAGCGATCCGTCGGGCTGCACCCGGTAACGCATCCAGAACTTCTTGACTGATTCCGCGACATACATGAATTTCTCATCCGGAGAAAAGGCCAGGCCATTGGGCCGGCCCAGGTCCGAAACCAGAAGCTGCAACTTGTCGCGGTCGGGCGGCGCCCCCGGTTTGTGCTGCCGCGCCCCCGGTATGCGGTAAATCCCGTTGACCTTCAATTCTTTCGCGGGATCGTTATCGCTCTGGGTGGGCAGCCCGTAAGGCGGATCGGTGAAGTACAACGAACCATCGGATTTGTACACCAGGTCATTCGGACTGTTCAGCTTCTTGCCTTGATACGAGTCGGCGAGCACGGTGATTTGCGCGTGCGGATCCAGAGACTCCAGCCGCCACACGTTGCGCCGCGCATGCCCCGCCACCGTGACCCGTCCGTCGGCGTCGAGCGTCATTCCGTTCGAGCCCGGCTCCGGTCCGGGGAACGGCTGCGATCCGGTATATCCGCTGGGGTGTATGAAGACGCTGGCCGACTGCCCCGGAGTCCATTGATCAATATTGTTCGCCGGAATCTCGGAAAACAGCAGCGTGCCTTTGCGGGTCCAGACCGGCCCTTCCGTCCACTTATCAAACCCGGTCGCGACTTTCTCCAGCGCCGCGTTTGCCGGCACCAGCTGATCCACAGATGGATCAAGCCTCAGGACCTCTTGCGAAAAAGCTGTGGACACCGCCGCGGTCAACATCAACGTTATGACAGCCAGGCTTCGAGGGATCGACATGCCGGGGATTGTACTCGTTCAAAGCAGCAGATAGCCACTCTTCCTCCACTGACCCACCGCGGCCAACGACCAATGAGCAAAGACCAAGGGCCAAAGACCAATGACCAACGACCGCCCGCCCTCAATCTCCCGATCCACTCTTGCCGCTCTGTTTCGTCAGGATGCCGTACGTCTCCGGACGCCGGTCGCGGAAGAACTGCCACACCTTGCGAACTTCCAGGATCACATCCAGGTCGAGATCGGCCACCAGCACCTCATCTTTATCGCGGCTGGCCTGCGCAATAATCTTGCCTCGCGGATCGCAAAAGTAACTCTTGCCGTAAAACTCGCCAATGCTCCACGGCTTCTCTTCGCCTACCCGGTTGATGGCCCCGACAAAATAGCCGTTGGCCACGGCATGCGCCGGCTGCTCCAATTCCCACAGGTACTCGGAAAGCCCGGCCACAGTGGCCGACGGATTGAAAACAATTTCCGCTCCGTTCAGTCCCAGCGCCCGCGCTCCCTCGGGAAAATGCCGGTCGTAACAGATGTACACTCCGACCTTGGCAAACTTGGTGGCAAACACCGGGTAGCCGAGGTCCCCGGGCGTGAAATAAAACTTTTCCCAGAACCCGCGATGGCAGTGCGGAATGTGATGCTTGCGGTATTTGCCCAGGTAGCTGCCATCCGCGTCGATCACCGCCGCCGTGTTGAAATACAGCCCGGGAAGCTCCTGCTCGTACACCGGTACGATGATCACCATGTGATGCTCGGCCGCCAGCTCCTGCATCACCCGCACGGTAGGTCCATCCGGTACCGGCTCCGTCATCTCATACCAGCGCGGGTCCTGTTCGGCGCAAAAATACGGCC
>DASQHA010000170.1:0-2920 GCA_035632335.1 Terriglobales bacterium | reverse complement strand
GTGGAAGGGCCATCGCTCAACGGATAAAAGGTACGCCGGGGATAACAGGCTGATCGGAGCCAAGAGTTCACATCGACGCTCCGGTTTGGCACCTCGATGTCGGCTCATCGCATCCTGGGGCTGTAGAAGGTCCCAAGGGTTAGGCTGTTCGCCTATTAAAGCGGTACGTGAGCTGGGTTCAGAACGTCGCGAGACAGTTCGGTCCCTATCTGGTGCGGGCGCAGGAGACTTGAGGGGAGTTGTCCCTAGTACGAGAGGACCGGGATGAACAGACCTCTTGTGATCGAGCTGTCCCGCCAGGGGCATTGCTCGGTAGCGAAGTCTGGTAGTGATAATCGCTGAAAGCATCTAAGCGAGAAGCACGCCCCAAGATAAGGTCTCCCAATGCCGCTTCGGCGGCATAAGAAGGCCAGTCGAAGACTACGACTTTGATAGGCGGGAGGTGTAAGCGCAGCAATGCGTGTAGCTGACCCGTACTAATCGGCCGTTCGGCTTAACCATATAACTTACCACCCACGCTGTTCCCATTTTTCAGGTGGCGCAAAAAAGGTTTTGTGGCATTGCCTCATTCGGTTGTGAAGATCGAAAACCGAAATTCGAAAACTAAAGATCGGCCAGTCGAACGGCCCGATTCTTGAGCTTCGGATTTCGAGTTTCGCTTTGACTTTCCTGGTGGCCATGCCGCGGGGGGTACACCCGTTCCCATCCCGAACACGGAAGTTAAGCCCCGCTGGGCCGATGATACTGCACGGGTAACTGTGTGGGAACGTAGGTCGCTGCCAGGATTATTCTCTGATCAAAGGGCCGGCGCTATCTCGCGCTGGCCCTTTGGTTTTTAGGCAGAATATTTCCGAGACGTCGAATCGCCCGCCGCCCGCATTTCGAGGCTGCGGGCGTTTTCATTTTCTGGCACAAAGGAGGCTGCCATGGAACCAATCCGCCTGGGCACGGCCATGCTGGATGACGACGCGCTCGTCGAGGAGTTTGAAAGCTGCCGGCTTCCCGCGTCGCAATTTCATCATGCCGACCATATCCGGTTGGCGTGGATTTTTCTGGGCCGGCACAACGAAGAGGAAGCGACCGCGAGGATCGAGGAGGCCATCCGCCGATTTGCCTCGCACAATGGCGTACCCCAGAAGTATCACCACACGATCACAATCGCTTGGATGAAGCTGGTGGCCGCCGCGCGCAGGGCAACCCCCGAGGTTCGTACCTTCGATCTGTTCGCGGCCCGGAATTTACAGTTGTTCGACCTTAAGGTTCTAAATCGCTACTACACCCCGGAACGTCTTGCCGACCGTAGCGCAAAAGACGGCTGGGTCGAGCCCGATCTTCTGGGGCTCCCCGGATGTGGTGATTCGACCAGCGAGCGGGCTTCCGACGCGAAGCCGTCGGATTGAGCGTAGAATCCCGGCGTGAATCCGGTAACGCATTTCCTGGTGAGCTGGGGCGTGGCAAACACAGCGGCTCTCGAGCGGCGTGACCGCGCCATCGTCGCACTTGCCGGAATTGCTCCGGATCTCGATGGCCTGGGCGCGATTCCGGAATTGCTCACGCGAAATTCCGCGCACCCGCTCGACTGGTTCAGCCGCTACCATCACGTGATGGGACACAATGCGGGATTCGCGCTGGTGGTGACGGGCGCGAGCTTATTGTTCGGTACCCGGCGATGGAAAACCGCAGCACTGGCCTGCGTCACCTTTCACGTGCACCTGCTGTGCGATGTGGTTGGCGCGCGCGGACCCGATGGCGACCAGTGGCCGATCCCCTACCTCCTGCCTTTCTCGCACGCATGGCAATGGACTTGGCAGGGGCAATGGCCGCTCAACGCCTGGCAGAATTTCACAATTACCGGCGTTGCGCTGGCCCTGATGTTTTATCTGGCCTGGACGCGTGGCTACTCGCCGCTCGAAATGATCTCGCGGCGAGCGGATATGGTGTTTGTTGGTGCGCTGCGAAACCGGTTTGAAGCGGCCAAGGCTTGAAGGATCAGAATCGTCAGGAGGCGGTGCGATGCGTGGAACACTCACTCGCTTGAAAATTCTCGGCAGTTTGCTTCTGCTGCTCCCCGTCGCCAGCGCGCAACAACTTCAGCACCGTCCCCTGGAGCAGAATCCCCGGGTGGTCGCATGCAGAGTGAAGGAGGCGCACGCCAGCCGTGACCCCGCCGCTGGCCTTGTAGTCTTCACCCAGCGCGATAAGGCAGAGGCCGAGCGATTTCGGGCTCTCCTCCACCGTGCCGAGGAAGGCGGACCCGTAGAATTCCAGTCGAGCGATGGCGGTGCGTGGCAGGCTGCCAGCGTCGTGCGGCTGAAAAGCTGTTTCGGGCGCGGTCTGCTGGTCCTGCCAGCCGGCACGGTGCCGCCCGCCGAAGGCGGCACGTTTCTCCTCCGATTCCCGATTGCCACACTGAAGCCGGCTTGAACAGCGAGCTTTTGGAGTCGCAAAAGGCACATAAAGTGCACAAAAGGAATGGGTTAGCAGGGGGGTGTCAGACCGAGAGATGTAGTGGATTTCGCTGGCAGACTGGGGCCGTCTGTGGTATATTGTTTCTGCGTTTGTTGCTCTTGTATGACCTTTAGATTCGTATAAGGGGGCTGCAAGTTCTGACAACTTGCGGGCCCCTTTTGCTTTACGGCTGGGGGCGCTCGAGAAGCACAAATAGCTTAAACAGAAGAGGAAACACGCAGTGAGAGAACAAGGAACAGTAAAGTGGTTCAACGCCAGCAAGGGTTATGGATTTATCCAGCGCCAGTCTGGCGAGGATGTGTTTGTGCACTTTTCCGCCATCCAGGCGGAGGGGTACAAATCACTGAACGAAGGACAGGCAGTTGAGTTTGAAGTGACCCGCGGGCCGAAGGGCCTCCAGGCCGCAAACGTCACGAGCCTCTAATTCAATCGGGCGAGTGGGCCCCCGCCC
>DASQHA010000169.1:0-21824 GCA_035632335.1 Terriglobales bacterium | reverse complement strand
CCGTCGCTCACAAGAAGAACCTCAAACGCATACCGCTCGGAGTGGCCAGCAATTACCGGGCTTACGATCCTTACCCGATTTTTGTGAAAGAGGGATCGGGCAGCAAGTTCCGCGACCTCGACGGCAACGAATACATCGACCACAACCTCTGCTTTGGCGCGCTCATGGCCGGACATTGCCATCCCGCGGTGATGAAGGCGGTGGAAAAGCGCCTGAGCACCGGCACCATGTTCGGCATGCCGCACGATATGGAGTGGGAACTGGCGGATGAAATCTGTGCCCGCTTTCCGGTCGAGATGGTGCGCTTCGGCAACAGCGGTACGGAAGCCACGATGCACGCCATCCGCCTGGCGCGCGCCGCGACGGGCCGCGACAAGATCGTCAAGTTTGAAGGCGCTTATCACGGGCTGCACGATTCCGCCCTGGTGAGTGTGAAGCCGCACGCGCCGGATTACGGCGATATCAACGCCCCTACTTCGGTCACCGGAGGGCTAGGCGTCCCGAAAGCTTCTTTGGCTAACGTCGCGATTGCGACGTTTAACGATCTGGCCAGCGTCGAGCTGCGCTTCAAGCAGAATCCGGGCCAGATTGCGGCCATCATTCTGGAGCCGATCCTGATGAACGTCGGCCTGTGCCTGCCGCAGGCGGGTTTTCTGGAAGGATTGCGCGAGATTGCTACCCGGAACGGCGCGTTGCTGATCTTCGACGAAGTCAAGACCGGCGCGAAGCTGGGATGGGGCGGAGCTTCCGAGTACTTCGGGGTCGAGCCGGACATGATTTGCCTAGCCAAGTCAATCGGCGGGGGCTTGCCGCTGGCGGCGTTTCTGGCGCACAAATCGGTCATGGACCTGATCTCGCAGCACAAGGTTTTTCACGGTGGCACTTACAACACCAATCCGGTCTCAATGGCGGCGGGCCTGGCCACATTCCGTGAGGTGCTCACCCGCGAGAATTACGTGCACGTGGACAAGCTCAGCAAGAAGCTGACCGAAGGCTACAGGAAGATCGTCGCCAAGGCGGGCCTGCAGGGCTACATCGCCAGCGCTGGGGCCAACGGCGCACTGATGCTCTATCCGCAGGAGATTCGCAACTACCGCGACTGGGAAGCCATTGATGTCGATCTGTGGCGGCACTACTGGTTCGCCATGGTCAACCGTGGAGTGATGGCGCAACCTTACTGGTGGGACGAGCAGTGGACCATCTCGGTCCAGCATACCGAGGGTGATATCGATCAACATCTGTCTGCATTTGAAGATGTGGCCCCGGCATTAGCCAAAGCGCAGCAGGAGCGGGTAGGGGAAGTTGTAGCTGCGTCGCACTAGATTTTGGTAGCGCCGCCGACAAGGCGGCTGTCGTGGGGGCGTCCCGCCCCCACTGCGAGGGCGGGACGCCCTCGCGACAGCCGGCAAGATGCCGGCGCTACGAAAACCAAAACCTAAGGAGCAGGTATTGTCCGCGACCGATCCTGACCAGCCTCACCTCAAGCGCGTGCTCGGCCGCGCCGACCTGGTCCTGTTGTTCGTAGTCGCAATCTTCAACCTCAACGTGGTTCCGTCGATTGCGGCGAACGGCGGCGTGACAGTCTGGTTGTGGATCGTGTCCCTGATCCTGTTTTTCTGGCCGCAAGGCATCGCTGTCATTGAACTGGCGCACCGCTATCCTGGAGAAGGCGGCGTCTATCTTTGGGCCAAGGAAGTGTTCGGCGACTTCCACGGTTTCCTGTCCGGGTGGTGTTACTGGACGAACAACATGCTTTATGTGCCGACGGTGATGCTGTACTTCGTCGGCGTGTCGGTGTTTGTTCTGGGTCCGGGACATCAGTCGTTGGCAGACAACAAGCCGTTTGCCCTGGCGGCATCGCTTGTGCTGCTGATCGTCCTCGTGGTGCTCAACATTGTGGGTTTGGGCGTAGGGAAGTGGGTCAACAATCTGGGCGGCATTGGAACCGGGGTTGCCGCCGCCACCTTGATTGGCTTGGGCCTGGTGATCTGGATGCGATTTGGCACCACAGTGAGCGCGGCCGACTTCCGCATCCCCGCCAACCCGCGTTTTGTGCTGAATTCGTTTGGCGTAATTTGTTTTGGACTGGTCGGCCTGGAACTGGCCTCGGTCATGGGAGACGAGATCCAGGACCCGCAGCGCACGTTGCCGGGCGCGGTAGCCTGGGGCGGAGTGCTTTCCGGGCTGCTGTATATCGGGGCGACACTCACCCTGCTGATTGCGGTGAGCAAAGACCAGATCAGCGTACTGCAGGGTATCGTGCAGGCCGTCGGGAGCATGGCCGAGAGAGTGGGGGCGGGTTGGATCCTGGCTCCGTTTGCCCTCCTGCTGAGTTTTTCGATTGCAGGAATCGGCTCGGCCTGGCTGGGGGGCTCGGCTCGCATCCCTTTCGTCGCGGGGCTCGATTCGTACATGCCGGCGTGGATGGGGAAGGTGCATCCCCGCTATGCGACTCCCTATGCCGCGCTGATTGTTCACGCGGCGGTTTCCATGGTGCTGATCGTGATGAATTTTATCGGCGCCGGCGTGCAGGAAACTTTTCAAAAGATGTTGTCACTGGCGGTGGTGCTGCAACTAATACCGTTTCTATATATGTTCGGAGCGCTGATCAAGCTCGCTCTGCAACCTTCCGCGGAGAAGGGACACTACAGCAAGACGACATTGGTGCTTGCCGGTATCAGCGGCCTGGTGACGACGACCTTGGGAATCGTGCTGGTATTTTTCCCGGCGCAGCAGATCAGTTCATTGTGGTCGTATGAAGTATGGATGTTTGGCGGCACGCTGTTCTTCATTGGCCTGGCCGCATTCTTCTTCTACGTGTATGGCAGCCGTAAGGCGAAACATGTGGGCGCGGGCGTCTCGCCCGTGCGGCCGAGCGAAGCTCGGCAGTAACTCGACAGCGCAAGGAGGCCTCATGCCCGGCGGAGTGAAAACCGACGTACGCACCTACCAGCTCTACATCAATGGCGAGTGGGTCGACAGCAAATCCAACACGACCTTTCCGGTGTACGATCCCGCCAGCGAAGAAGTGATTGCGCAGGCTCCGGACGCCAATGCTGACGACGTGAACCGAGCCGTCGCCGCCGCCAAGGCCGCCTTCGAAGACGGCCCCTGGGCAACCACGACGGCCCAGGAACGGGGCCGCGTGCTCTTCCGCCTTGCGGAAAAGATTCGCCAGAACACGGCCATGCTGGCGGAACTCGAATCCCGCAACACCGGCAAGCCGATCGTTGAAGCGGAATATGACATTACCGATGTAGCGACCTGCTTTGAGTATTACGGCGGCCTGGCGACAAAAATTCTGGGATACGTGAATCCGGTCCCGGATAACGCCATGAGCCTCACGCTCAAGGAACCGATCGGAGTCGCGGGCCAGATCATTCCGTGGAATTATCCCCTGTTGATGGCCGCCTGGAAGCTGGCGCCGGCGCTGGCCGCGGGTTGTACATGCGTGCTGAAGCCGGCGGAGCAGACTCCGATCACGGCGCTCGAAATGGCGAACTGGCTGGCCGATGTTGGCCTGCCGCCGGGAGTGGTCAACATCATCACCGGTTTCGGTGAGACTTGCGGCGCGCCGCTGGTGCAGCACCCTGACGTCAACAAGATCGCCTTTACCGGCAGTGCGGCAGTGGGAAAAATAATCGTCAAGCAGGCGGCCGACACGGTCAAGCGCGTGACCCTCGAGCTCGGCGGCAAATCACCCAATATCTTTTTTGCGGATGCCGATTTCGAAGCGGCCATCGACGGAGCCCTCTTCGGCGTATTCATCAATCAGGGCGAAGTCTGTTCCGCCGGCAGCCGCATTCTGGTGCAAAAGCCGATCTACAAGAAATTTGTTGATGCCATGGCGGCGAAAGCCAAGACCATCAAGCTGGGCGCGCCCCTCGATCGCGACACGAAAATGGGGCCGCTGGTCAGTAAGGAGCAGTACGACCGTGTGCGCTCCTACCAGGAAGTGGGAAAGAAGGAAGGGAAGCTGGCCGCCGGCGGCGGACGCGCCGAGAAATTCGCCAAGGGCTACTACGTCGAACCCACGATCTTCTACGATCTCGACAACAGCGCCCGTATCGCCCGCGAAGAGATTTTCGGACCGGTCGCCGCGCTGATCCCGTTCGAAGATGAAAAAGACGCAGTGAAAATCGCCAACGATTCTCCCTACGGACTCGCGGCTGCGGTCTGGACCCGCGACATCTTCAAAGCCTTCCGCACCGTGAAGTCGCTGCGCGCCGGCATAGTCTGGGTCAACCACATGCAGCCGACCTACGTGGAAGCGCCCTGGGGCGGATACAAGCAATCAGGCTTCGGACGCGAGCTGGGACCGTGGGGAATCGAAGAATATCTGGAAACGAAACAGGTACACATCAACCTGAACGAGGCCCCCATCGGCTGGTACTGAGGAAGGCAGTCGTCGGTCGTCAGTCGTCAGTCGTTGGCTAAAACCGACTGCCTATGGCCAACGACCGACGACCAACGACGATTTAGAGAATTATCATGGCAACTATTAAACTCCAAACCGCGATTCCCGGACCGAAATCGAAAGCGCTGGCTGCCCGCCGTGCCGATGCCATTCCGCGTGGCCTGTCGATCGGCACGCCAGTCTACGTGTCGAAAGCGGAAGATGCATGGCTTGAAGATGTCGACGGTAACCGCTACCTCGATTTCGCGGGCGGCATCGGCTGCCTCAACGTCGGACATCGTCGCGAGCCGGTAGTCACCGCAGTCAAGAAGCAGGCCGACCGTTTTCTTCACACCTGTGTGCAGGTCACGCCCTACGAAGACTACGTGCGCCTGGCCGAGCGCATGAACCAGGTCACGCCCGGCAAGTTCCCCAAGAAAACTCTCTTTGTAAATAGCGGCGCCGAGGCGGTGGAGAACGCGGTGAAGATTGCACGGGCGCACACCGGACGATCGGGTGTTATCGCATTCGAGGACGCCTTCCATGGCCGCACCATGATGACGCTGGCGCTCACCAGTAAGACGCATCCCTATAAAGCGGGCTTTGCGCCCCTTCCCGGGGATGTTTACCGCATTCCGTACGCCTACTGCTATCGCTGCTCCTATTCGTTGAAGTATCCCTCGTGCGATCTTTTTTGCGCCCGCCACCTTGAGGATACTTTCAAACGTGTGGTTGCCTCCGAGGATGTGGCTGCCGTGATTGCCGAGCCGGTTTTGGGCGAAGGCGGATTCGTGGTTCCTCCCCAGGATTTTTTTCGGGTGCTGATGGAGATTTGCCACAAGCACGGCGTCCTGTTTATTGCCGACGAAGTGCAGAGCGGCTTCGGGCGAACGGGCAGGCTCTTTGCGAGCGAATACTACGGGATCGAGCCGGATATTGTGGTCAGCGCCAAGTCGTTGGGCGGAGGACTTCCGCTGGCGGCCATCACCGGCCGCGCTGAAATCATGGACGCGCCCGGCCCGGGTGGGCTGGGCGGCACATTTGCCGGCAATCCGCTTTCCTGCGCGGCGGCGCTGGCCGTCCTGGATATCTTTGAGCGCGAGAATCTGCTGGCCCGCGCTAACCAGGTGGGCGACCGGTTCCAGAAGCGGGCGCGGCAGTGGCAGCAGCGCTGGCCGATTATCGGGGACGTCCGCGGGCTGGGTGGAATGCAGGCAATCGAGCTGGTGCGGTCCCCGGACACGCGCGAACCGGCCCCGGAAGAAACCAAAGAGATCACGCGATACTGTTACGAGCACGGCCTGATCACGATTACGGCGGGTTCGTATTCCAATGTGGTGCGCGTGCTGGTCCCGCTGGTGGTCACTGACGAGCAGCTGGACGAGGGGATGGACGTCCTGGAATCCGCGCTGCAGATGGTCTGCGAAAAGAAGGGCACCGTCGCCCAGCCGGTCTGATGTGGTCGCTTGTGATTGTGTGGTCGCGGGCGACTCGCCCGCGAGGCGGAGGGTAAGATGCCCTCCGGACAGCCGGCCGAGCCTGCCCTGAGCGCAGTCGAAGGGCCGGCGCTACAATTAAGTCTGAGACAAATTTATGACTGTTGCTACCGCCGCTTTAACCAAAGTTCCGAACTACGTTAACGGCCAATGGGTCGACTCCCAGGCCACCGAATGGCTTGATGTCACCAATCCGGCGACCGGCGAGGTCATCGCCCAGACTCCGCTTTCCAGCGCCTCCGAAGTCGGCGCCGCGATCGATGCGGCTGCGTCCGCATTTCCGGAATGGCGGCGCACTCCTGCTGAAGACCGAATTCAGCCGTTATTCAAGCTGAAGCACATTCTCGAAGCGGAGATCGAGGACCTCGCCCGTGTCCTCACCACGGAGAATGGCAAGACGTTTACCGAGGCCAAGGCCGAGCTGCGCCGCGCCATCGAAAATGTGGAAGTCGCTTGCGGCATTCCCACCATGATGCAGGGCTACAACCTGGAAGACGTGGCCCGGGGCATCGATGAAATGATGATCCGGCAGCCGCTCGGTGTCGTCGCCGCCATCGTTCCGTTTAATTTTCCGGGGATGATTCCGTTCTGGTTCCTGCCTTACGCCATCGCGACCGGAAATACCTTTGTCCTGAAGCCATCGGAGCGCGTGCCGCTCACCATGAAGCGGGCTTTCGAGATGATGGAAAACATCGGGCTGCCGAAAGGCGTGATCAACCTGGTGAATGGCGGCAAGAATGCGGTCAATGCGCTGCTGGACCATCCCAAGGTCCGGGCCATCAGTTTCGTGGGCTCCACGCCGGTAGCGCGGTATGTCTACGCGCGGGCGGGCGAGAACGGGAAGCGCGCGCAATGCCAGGGCGGGGCGAAAAACCACGTCATCGTGCTGCCTGACGCTGACATGAAGATGACTACGCAGATCATCGGCGACAGCGCCTTTGGCTGTGCGGGACAGCGCTGCCTGGCGGTTTCAGTTGCGGTGACGATCGGGGAAGCGCAGAAAACTTTTCGCGATTCGATTACCGAGGCCGCTGCATCGTTGCGCGTCGGCAATGGTCTCGACGAAGGCGTGCAGATGGGTCCGGTAATTACGCCCCAGAGCAAGGCGCGGGTCGAAACCCTGATTGCGACCGGCCAGAACCAGGGGGCAAAGGTCCTGCTCGATGGACGGAACTCGCGGATTCCGAGAGGTGAAGCCGGAAACTTCGTGAAGCCCACTGTTCTCGACGCGGTTCCTGCCACCAGCGAGCTGACCGAAACCGAAATTTTCGGTCCTGTGCTGAGCCTGGTCCACGCCAACGATCTCGACGAGGCGCTGGCTTTCCTCGAACGCAGCCCGTACGGGAACCAGGCGTCGCTCTTTACTTCGAGCGGGGCGGCGGCCAGGCGTTTCCGCTATGAAGCCCCGGCCGGCAACATCGGCATCAATATCGGCGTAGCCGCTCCCATGGCGTATTTTCCCTTCAGCGGCTGGAAGGACAGTTTCTTCGGCATCATGCACGCCCAGGGACGTGACGCGATCGAGTTCTATACCGAAAAGAAAATCGTGGTCGAGCGCTGGGCCAAAGACCATTCGCGAAAGTTTTAGTTCGGCACAAGCCACGTAGGGGCAGGTGTCTCACCTGCCCAGCCGAGCGAAGCTCGGCAGAATCATGGCCCGGCAAAAAAACCAGGCGAGCCTTGCTCGCCCACCCGGACGAGGGCGTCCGGGCCCACGTAACCCAAGGAATCTATGTCTGACACCATCCAGAAATACAAAGACTACGTGATGACCGGCTTCATGAAGTCGGTCGTGCCCATCGTGATCGACCGGGCCAGCGGCGTTACCGTCACCGATATCAACGGGCGCGAATATCTCGACTGCTTTGCCGGCATCTCCGTGGTCAACGCCGGCCATTGCAATCCCAGCGTGATCGCGGCCGCGAAAGCGCAGATGGACAAACTGGTCCACTGCTCGTCCTACATTTATCACGTACAGCCTGTGGCCGATCTGGCGGAGAAGCTTGCCCAGATTGCGCCCCGCGGTCTGACCAAGACGTTTTTCGGCAACAGCGGCGCCGAAGCCATAGAAGGGGCCATGAAGCTGGCGCGGCTCTATACCGGCAAGCATGAATTCATCGCGCTCCACGCCAGCTTTCACGGACGCAGTTGGGGCGCGCTCAGCGTAACCGGCAACATGGGACGCAAGAAGCGCGGCGGACCCTATGCCGCCGGCGTAACCTTTGCGCCGGCGCCCTATGCATATCGCTCGCAGTGGCCCAACGATCCTGAAGAATGTGGACGCCAGTGCGCCCGGGCCATTGAGGACGTGATTCGTTTCACGACGGCCGATGACGTGGCTGCGTTCATCGCAGAGCCGGTCATGGGCGAAGGCGGCATCATCGTTCCTCCGCTGAATTATTTCGAAGAAGTGAAGAAGGTTCTCGACCACCACGGCATCCTGTTTATTGCAGATGAAGTTCAGTCCGGATTTGGCCGTACCGGAAAAATGTTTGCCATTGAACACTACGGCGTCGAGCCCGATATTCTGGTCACGGCAAAGGGCATCGCGGATGGCTTCCCGCTCAGTGCATTCACCACGCGACCGGAGATCGCCGCCGCTTACAAGCCCGGCGATCATCTTTCGACCTTTGGCGGAAATCCGGTCTCTTGCGCGGCTGCGCTGGCCAACATCGAGTTCATGGAGCGGGAGAATCTTCCGGCGCGTGCCACCGAGACCGGCAACTACGCCATGGCGAAGCTGCGCGACTTGCAGAAAGACAATCCTCTGATCGGCGAGGTTCGGGGCCTAGGATTGATGATCGGCGTCGAGCTGGTTAAGGACGAAAAGCTCACCCCGGCCACGTCTGAAGCGGAAGCGATTCGCGACGGTCTGCTGCGCCGGGGCGTGCTGGTGGGCGTGGGCGGCGTCTACGGCAACGTCATCCGCTTCCAGCCGCCGCTCATCATCACTCGACCGCAGATTGATCGAGCCATTGTTGCCTTTGCCGAGGCCCTGCAGGAAGTCGCCCAACCGGCGCACGTCTAGTTCTGACGGCTCTCCGTTCGCGGTTGTCCGCCGTTCTTTCTGTGCGCCTCGGAGATCACGTAGACAATCAGAATCCCCAGCTCTGGCTCAATGGGATGGCGATAGCGGGGATGAGGGAAGACGGCGTAGTACACCGCCGGGTAGAGAAGGATCAGCCAGAAGAAAAGCCAGGCTCCGGGCTTCCGCTTGCGCAGTGCGCGTCCCAGGCCCCAGAAGGCCAACACGGACGAGGCCAGGAAGACAGAGTTCTTTACCGGAGCCAGCGCCGGAATTTCCGACAATCGTGGAACTCCGCCCCAGTAATAAATGAAGCGTTTCAGGCAGAGGCCCATGAAGCGCCGATAATCCTCGCGAATGAAAGTCACCGCCTCGCGCTTGCGCTCGGCAACGTAGGCAATCTCGCCCAGCTGGCGATAGCGGCGCATCTCAAAAACGTTCTGGGTGGGGTGCAGGTATTCTCGCCAAGTCCCGTCCGCGCCCGGACCGTTCCCGATGCGCAGCTCGGCTCCGAAATTCGAGCGTAGCGACGGCACTCCCAGAATGCGATAGTTCCGTGCCAGCCAGGGCGCGATGCAGGCGGCGAACACCAACGCTGATACCGCAATCCCAGCCAGCGAAGGCTTGCCGCGCATCCAGCGCCGGCGCCACGCCCACAGTCCGGAAGCAGGCAGAAAAGCCAGCAGCGAGGTGTTGGTCAACGCGGCCACGCCCCACAACATCCCGAATCCGATCCACGGAGCCAGGCCGTCTCTTTCTTCCAGGACCAGCGTGAACCAGAAGACCAGCGCCAGCAGCAGCGCCGCCAGGCTCGTCTCCCATACCCACCTCGTGCACCAGTACATGACAGGCGGCATCACTGCCCAGAGCCAGCCGGTCCAGACCGCCAGCTTTTCGTCGAAGCATCGTTTGGCAATCAGGAAGATCGGAACGCATGTCAGCGCAGAAAACAGGCTGTTGATCGTCAGCAGCACCAGCGCGGAGGCATGGGTGTAAATCCCGAACAGCTTGAAAACTCCGGCGATGAGAAACGGATAGAGCGGCGGCTCCCAGGCGGTCGGCCCGGTGGTCTCGCTGAAAGGATTGCTGAAACCCTGGCCTTGCGCGAGAGAACGGCCTATGCGGCCCATTTCCCAGCCAAAGCTGAAGTTGTCGTCGAAAGTCTTGAACCTGTAAGTATGAGCGACGACGATCCAGCCAAAACGCAGTGCGAAGGCGACAAGGACCATCCAGAAAAAGGATGTACGGGCCCCGTTCCACCAGCGGCCGACCGGGCCCGGACTGTTTGCAGTTTCTGAGGAGGGCGTTGTGACGGCATCAGCCATGGTTGGGCCCGGCAAGATCCCGGATGTTCCATTTGTAGCTTATAGGCTCAGCACGGGCAACTGCTGAATGCCGCTGCTGCACGAGCGGGGCGCTCGCGCCCACATTTTACCTTGCCGTTGAAGTACGGGAGCGGGTCGCATATATTGTATCGGGACGCTCCGTGCTGGGCGCGGAGATTGAGGACACTCCATGGGCTGGCTGCAGAACAAGTTCGAAAAGAATTTCATGATCACCACCGTGGACTACGTGTTCAACTGGGCGCGTAAGTCGGCGGTTTGGCCGATGACTTTCGGCCTGGCGTGCTGCGCCATCGAGATGATTGCTTCTTCGACCTCGCGCTTCGACATTGCCCGCTTTGGCTCCGAAGTGTTTCGTCCCAGCCCGCGGCAGAGCGACCTCATGATCGTGGCCGGCACGGTTACCTTGAAAATGGCGCCCGTGGTAAAGCGAATCTACGACCAGATGCCCGATCCCAAGTGGGTGATCTCCATGGGCGCATGCTCATCGGTGGGCGGTCCATTCAATACCTATGCAGTCCTGCAGGGCGTGGACAAGATTGTTCCCACGGACGTGTATGTGATCGGATGCCCACCGCGTCCGGAAAATCTTTTCTACGCACTGCTCAAGTTGCAGGACAAAATCGATCAGATGTCGCTGGCCAAGCGTCCCACCGAAGTCCGGCTCGACCCCAACATGGTGGAGAATTTCAAACGCCAGGTGATGATCGCGCAGACGCTGCAACCGAAATAGTCGCCGGTCGTCAGTCGTCAGCATTGGCCGCGTGGAGACAGCCGCTCCCGGCTGTTCTCCCCGAGCGCAGCTCGGCAACGCACTACCTCATCCTGAAAGGACTTATGTCCAACTTCGTAAGACTTGCCGCTCAACCCGAACTTCCCCCCGATGGCGAAGCGAAGGAATTTCCGCTGGGAGACAAAGTGATCTGCGTTGCCAACGTGAACGGGACTATCTCCGCCATGGACAACGTTTGCCTGCACCGCGGCGGTCCGCTGGGGCAGGGTGTGATCGAAGGCGACAAAGTGGTCTGCCCCTGGCATGGCTGGCAGTGGGACCCGAAAACCGGCCAGGCCGCGCACAATCCTGGCGCCAGGGTTGCTGTCTATCCGCTGAAAGTGGAAGGCGGAGACGTGATGATAGAAATCTAAGGATCCCCCCAGGCGGCCGGCATGAGCCCAGTGACGCACTTCTTAACGGGATGGCTGCTGGCGAACTGCGCCAGGCTGGATCGAACAGAGCGGGCGCTGGTTACCCTGGCTTGCGTGGCGCCGGATGTGGATGGATTAGGAATCGTTCCCGAGCTACTTACCCGCAACTCGGCCCATCCGCTCAACTGGTTCACGCTTTATCACCACTGCTTGCATACCCTGGCATTCAGCCTGATCGTCGCCGCTCTGTCGGCGGTCCTGGCAAAGCAAAAATGGAAAACCGGGTGGCTCGCTCTGCTCAGTTTCCATATTCACTTGTTTGAGGACATGCTAGGCTCGCGCGGGCCGGACGGTTACCAATGGCCCGTTCCATATTTGAGTCCGTTCTCTCCGACCGTGCAGCTGAGTTGGCACGGGCAGTGGGCACTCAACGCGTGGCCCAACATAGTTATCACCACCGCGTTGCTCCTGCTGACCCTCTGGCTGGCGTGGTGGCGGGGCTTCTCGCCCCTGGAAATGATCTCGGCAAAAGCTGACTCGGCTTTTGTTGCGGCACTACGAAACCGCTTCCCGAGAAGGATGGAAGTCTAGCCGGCTACACACCGGGAGACGAATCTCGTGGTTATCCCAGGTATTTAAGAAACTTTCCTGACTGGTTGTCGAATCCCGGGAACACCTGATTCAGAGCCTGATTTCCCAGATGCCGGTCGACTGCTTCGCCGAGTACCCGGCGGAAATCGGTGGTCACGGCCAGATCTCGTCCTTCATAGAGTTGTGATTGATCGAGACCGGGCCAGCGTCCGTACACTTTGCCGCCTTTGACCGGACCGCCCATGACGAACATGACGTTGGCGTGGCCGTGGTCGGTGCCGCGATTGCCATTTTCGCGGGCGGTGCGGCCGAATTCCGACATGGTGACAACCACGGTATCCTCGGCCAGGTCGCCCAGGTCAGTCCAGAAGGCGCCGAGAGATTGCGAGAACTCGCGCAGCACATTTGCAATCTGTCCCTGGGTGCTGCCTTCGTTGACGTGGTGGTCCCAGCCGCCGATGTCGGCAAACGCAACTTGCACGCCGAGATCGGCTTTGATCAACTGGCAGAGTTGCCTGAGGCTGTCGCCAAAACGTCCCTTGGGATAGTCCGCTCCGGCTGCCGGCTTGTACTTTGCGGGATCGGCCGCCTTCAACATCTTTACTGCTTCGAAAGTCTCCCGGCCGGTGCCATGCAAAACCGAGTCCACCGAGTTCGCGTACATGGCTTCAAACGTGTTGGAGACAGGCGCGGCGTTCGGGTCGCGGCCGCCCACGCCAAAGTCGTTGATGTTGTTCACGGCCACGGCCGGTTCAGGCCCGGCAAGAATTCGCGGCAGGGATGGCCCCAGACCGATGGCGCGGAACGCCGACTTGTCCGCCGGCCCGGGCAGTGATCGCAAAGCTCGGTTCAGCCAGCCGTCCTCGGTGGCTTTGACGCCGGGCGTGCCGGACTCCATAAAGTCCTGAGCGTCGAAGTGGGATCGGCTGGGATCGGGTGAGCCCGCAGCATGCACGATCGCCAGATGCTGCTGGTTCCACAGCGGCTGGAAAGCCGCCATCGCCGGATGCAGGCCGAAGAAGCCATCCAGATCGATCACCGCGCTGCGCGGAATGTTGATCGACGGACGCATGGCGTAGTAGGCCTGCTCGCCATGCGGGACCACGATATTCAATCCGTCGGCCGCGCCCCGCTGGAAGATGACCACCAGGCGTTTATTGCTCGTGCCCAGGTCAACCGCCGAGAAAGCCGCGCGGGTAAGGAAAGCGGGGACCGCAGCCGTACCCACAACCGCCAGCGCGCCGTTGCGAAGAAAAACTCTACGAGTGATAGACATAAAAACAGCTCCTGGCTGCTAGCTCCTGGCTTCTAGCCAACGACCCTTGACGACTGACGACTGACGAAGGATCCCTACCTTCTCTGAAACTCCGGCGATCCCAGCAGCAGGCCCGCAATCGTACTTGTGTTCGGAGGGCGGGCTGGATCATCCAGCCGCCGCTGGCTGATGTTTGGATCGTTCAACTGCGACGCGATCGTATCGTGTGTTTGTCGGGACACGTTGCCCCCGAGCAAACCATTTTCGAGTGCTGTCAGCGTGGCTTCGGAATCTGCAGGTGCGGAGCCCGCCGCAGGCATTTGACCGGGGTCTACTAGGACGCCTTTAAGTCTTCCCGCGGTCAGCGCCAGCGCGAAGTTCATGCGCCCCAATAGAGCCGACGAATTTACCCAGGCATCGGCCTTCATCGAGTAACCCGTCGGCGGCTGCATGCCGTAGAGCGGCATACCCATAGTTTGCAGCTGGCGCGCGAGGGGCAGGGCGTCGCTGACTTCCGCGCCGCTGGTTCGCACGGCCGAGACCACAAACTCAAGCGGCGTCTTTACCTTCGCCCGGTAGGACTCCGGCGCCCAGAATTCGGGAGAATGGAACATGGTCCTCAGCACTTCGCTGATGTCGCCGTTTTTCTTCAAGAAAGTCTGGGTCATGCGGGCGATCAGGGCGGGCGGCGGATCGTCCGAGACAAAGCGCATGGCCAGCTTGGTGGAGATAAATTTCGCGGTGGACGGATGGTGCGCCAGAATGTGCAGCACCTCGCGGCCTTCGTTTTCGCCGCCGGATTTGATGCGATGCCCCAGCACGTGTTTGTCGCCGGGCTCGTGCATCCGTTCTTCGAAGACGAAACCGCCGCCCTGTCGGGGCTGCTTGAGCGTCCAGCCGGTGAGGACGCGGGCCACTTCGGTGACATCTTTCTGGGTATAGCCGCCGTTCACGCCCAGGGTGTGCAGTTCCATCAGTTCGCGGCCATAGTTCTCATTCAGACCGCTGCGCCGGCCCTTGGCCTGTTTCGCCGGCGCGGGACGCCGTGGTCGAGGCGGCCGGCGCCAGTTGTAGTTGTTGTTCCGCCGAATCCCGTTGGCAAAATCGGAGTCGGGCCCCACGCTCAGCCAGTTATCCAGATAAAACAGCATGGCTGGACTCTGCGCGGTCGCCACCAGCAGGTCTTCAAATTTGCCCAGGGCGCGCGGACGAATCACGTCGCGCTCATATCCCGTCAGCATGTAGCGGTCAGCGCCTTTTCCGATATAAACATTGAAGTGATTGAACCAGAAATCGGTCATCACTTCTTCCAGCTGGCGCTCGCTGTAAATGGCGCGCAGCAGCTTGCTCTGGACCAGTTCGCTGGTCACGACTTGTTGCGGGTTGTTCAGCGCCATCAGCGTTTCGCGCTGCTGGGGTTTCATCCCCTCCATGAATTCGTCCCGCTTGCCGCCCTTGAGTGAAGTTTCGATCGCGCGCTGGTCTTCGGGCGACATTTTCAGAATCGCCTTCATGCGCTGGTCCGGCGGCAGATCCAGCAGGTCCTCGGTCTTAAGATCGGCGTAGAGGCGGTCCTCGCGGCGGCGGGCCTGTTCTTCGTCGCTTATCGGAGCCGGCTTCCCGGATCCTGCGGTGGACGAGGGATCGGCGTTCACGGCCTCCTGCTTTTGTTCCTTTTTCTGCTGATACTTCTCCAGTTGGGCTTCGTACACGGCGCGCCTGGCGGGATCAGAAGGCAGCGACTCCTTGCCTTCCGCTATGGCTTTGATCACCGCCGGCGGCGGAAAGTTCTCGACGATCTCGCGCGTGTTCATGCGAAGGGTGCGAAACTGCTCCAGGCGGGCTTCGAGAGCATGGTCGTCGATTTTGGCCGGATGCAACTGTTGATCGATCCACTTGTCCACGCCCAGCGCCGCCACCCGCTCGACGTCGCCCGGCCGAGGTCCAAAGGCCAGCCGGTTAAGCGCGTGCAGCGCGCGCTGACGTTCATCCACCTGAGTGGTGGCCGGTTCCCGCTTGCCCTTATTGGCAATGGCCAGTGGGACAGATACGGCCAACCCCAGGACCGGCACCGCGAGCAGGAGGGCGGTTTGTCGTCGGAAGAGATTCATGCGGTTGTCGTCCAGACCGACAAGTGCTTGAGTATTATCAACCCCGGCCAGCGGAAAAGTTGCTCACGTTGCGGGTTCACCGTAGCGCCGGCGTCCCGCCCCCGATGGCGGAAGTCAGTCCGCAGGGCAGACAGATTTGGGACCAATTGCAAGTAGAAGGACTGAGCGGGCTTTGTGGAAGGGATGCCGGCTTCGATTTCACGCGGGCTTCCAGCCCGCCAGGGGGCCGGCGGGACGCCGGCGCTACCAGATAAGTGCAATCAGAGGAATGAGTTAGGTGAGGTACAGCCGACCGTGGGTGACTTTGTGCTGCAGCGTGGCGGCAAGTTGATCGATATCCCCGGCTGCGATGTTCACGGCCATGCGGTCCTGGAGAAACGGGACGCGGTTGCTCCCGACCGAGTCGCGCCGAATCTGCAGCAGCAGTCCATGGACCGCGTTGGGATCAAACTTCTGAGGGGAGAGACGCACGATCTCGCTGAGAGTGTTGCCCACCGTGAGCGGTTCGCGATAAGGCCGTTCGCTGGTCATGGCGTCGAACGTGTCGGCCAGCCCGATGATGCGGACCGGCATGGCGACGTCTTCCATCATCAGCCCATCCGGATATCCCGAGCCATCGCCGCGCTCGTGGTGAGAACGCACGATTTCAGGAATGCGCGGCCAGGGAAATTCCACGCCGCTGACGATCTGATGCCCGACAATGGTGTGGTCAGCCATCTCGCGAAATTCGGCCGCGTCCAGTGAAGTAGGCTTTCCGAACAGGCGTTTGTCCACCGCGACCTTGCCGATATCGTGCAGGTAGCCGGCGGAGCGCAGGGCTGCAACGTCGTTGGGTTCCATGCCCATGGCTTCTCCGATAGCCGAGGCGTAGCGCCCCACCCGCAACGAGTGGCCGTGAATGTTCACATGCTTCACGTCGATTGCGGTGGCGAAGGCCTCGAGCGCGGTGTCGTAAAAGCCGTGAAGAGATGCCAGCAGGCGCAGGTTCTCGGAAACCCGTTGCGCCAGAGTCTGTGACAGGACATGATTCTGGATCGCGATTGCCACGTAATTGCACAACAGGTCGAGCGCGCCCAGTTCTTCGTCGTCGAAATGCGCTTCGCCGTCGCGGCGACCCAGCGCGACCATGCCGACAAGTTTGCCGCCGACCTTCAACGGGGCGATGCACTTGAACAGTTCAGGCGCAACATTCCCATTCGAGCTCAGAAACATTTCATAGGAGCCGGCATTCAACACCACTGGTCCGCGCGCCGAGGTGAGGGCATGAACATGCTTCGGCAACAACGGCATGATGGCGGGCTCGGGCATCAGAGCGAAGCCTTCGGAAGCGACCGAGGAAAGCATGGCAGGCTTGTCGCTGAAGGTAAAAAGCACGGCCTCGCGCGCGCCGCCGGCCTGCAGCAGCGCCGAGACCATGGCCCGCGCGGTCTGCGGAAACTCGCGCTCCGCCGTCATCTCGGGGCCGAGATCGGACAGAGCTTCCACGGTTCGCAGCAACCGCCGCAAATTGTTTTTCTGCACAGCCACGCACGGATGCGGGCAAAAGACCAGAGCAGGAAAAGAGTAGCATGCTGTCCCAAAGTGGGATACGGAGCTTGTTGGTTAGTTTGGTGCTAGGAAAGCGGCTGTCAGCTTTCAGCCATCAGCCAACAACCCTGTCATCCCGACCGGAGCGAAGCGAAGCGAGCGCAGTGGAGGGACCTTATGTTTGTTCAGTCTCTCTCCGCTTCCGGCGCGTGCTAGAAGTGCGTTTGCAACTCCGAGAATTTCTCCACCACCAGCAACCTCCTCGGCGGCTCTGCGGAGTCCACTTCTTCATGTTCCAGCACCCAGGTCGCGCCATGCGGGACGAACACCGCGTTCAGACCCGCGGCCAGCGCGGGATTGATGTCGGACTTCGGGCTGTTGCCGATCATCCAACTGGCGTCGGGATCCAGGCCATACTTGGAAATGACGGAGCGATACGTGGGAACATTCTTTTCCGACACAATCTCCACCGCCGCGAAATATTCTTTCAGACCGGAGCGTTCCACCTTGCCGGATTGTTCCGGCACCGCGCCCTTGGTCATCAGAATCAGGTGGTGGCGTTCCGACAAATACTGCAGGGTTTCCGGCACGCCCGGCAGGAGTTCAACCGGATGCCCGGCAATGGTATGCGCGAACCCATTGATGGTTTCGTGCAACGCAGGGGTGAGCGGTTCGACCGCCAGCCGCTCGAAGGTTTGGACCAGAGAATGCGCGAAACTGTGCAGCCCGTAGCCATGGCTGACAATGGACTCGCGCTCCACGTGGTTCAGCACTTCACGCACCTGCTCGTGCGTGTACTCCTGGTGGTTCAGAAACGAGATGAACTTGGCGATGGCGCGCTCGAAGTAGATGTTATTTTCCCAAAGCGTATCGTCGGCATCGACCAGCAGCGTCTGCGCGCCATTTGAACTTGCGAGCATCGTTACATCATGATAGCGGGGAAGGCGAACCTTGGCGAGATTCTCCTGGCCGAGCCTTGCGGAATCTCTGTGCGACCTTTGCGGTTAAAGATCTTTAACGGAAAGCAGAGCAGACTCCGGTTTGCTAAAATCAAGGCGATGCTTAAAGCAGGCTTCTTCCTTTCGTGGTTATTCGTGGTTCTAATGACTTCTCCCACCTCAGCCCAGAAAAGCAAGCGACCGATGACTGGCTCCGCGGCCCGGGGCGCGGCTTCCGGCGGCCTGCAGGTGGCCCCGGACCTGGCGCAGCGGCTGGCGAAATTTCGCCGTGTGGACATGCCCTTCCACTCCGCCGGACTCACTGAGCGCGAGAAGAAACTGGTGGAGAAGCTGGTTGACGCATCCAGCTACCTGGAAGACATTTACTGGCGGCAGATCGACCCTGAGGCCCTGACGCTGTACCAGTCGCTGGCGAACAGCAAGAACCCGAGGGACCAGGAGCTGCGGCATTATCTGTGGATCAACGGTTCGCGGTTTGACCTGATCGAAGAGAACCGGCCTTTTGTCGGCATCACGCCCATGGCGCCCGGACGCGGCTTTTATCCCGAAGGCCTGACCGCCAAACAGATTGAGCAATATGTACAGGCGCATCCTGATCAGCGAGACGAAATCTACAGTTCGACCACCGTCGTACGCTGGCACGGTAATCGCCTCGAAGGAGTGCCTTATCATCTCGCCTTCCGTTCATTCCTGGAGCCCGCTGCCAAGGATTTGCGTGAGGCTGCCAGTTTGAGTGACGACCCTGCGTTCGCGAACTTCCTGCGCCTGCGGGCCGACGCGTTGTTGACCGATGACTACTTCAAGAGCGATTTGGCCTGGCTCGATCTGAAAGATCCCAAATTCGACGTGATCTTTGCGCCCTACGAGACCTACGACGACGGCCTTCTCGGGGTGAAAGGCTCCTACGGCGGAGCGGTGCTGGTGCGCAACGAAGCGGAGAGCGAAAAACTGGCGCTGTTTCAGAAGTATGTTGCCGACATTCAGGATGCGCTGCCCCTGGCCCCGGAAGACAGGCCTTCCAAGCACGGCCTGGAGACGCCGATGGAGGTCATGGATGCTCCCTATCGCGTGGGCGATCTGCGCCATGGCTACCAGGCCGTGGCCGACAACCTGCCGAATGACCCTCGTGTCCACGAGCAGAAGGGGAGCAAGAAAATCTTCTTCAAGAATTTCATGGATGCGCGGGTCAACTATGTAATTCTCCCCCTGGCGCAATTCATGATGCCGCCGGAACAGGCGGCCAAGGCCTCCGCCGAAGCCTATCTGCTGTTCACCATCATGCACGAGATGGCGCACGGACTGGGCCCGGCGTATGCGCGCACTTCGGCCGGCAAGGTGTCGGTTCGCGAAGCGATCGGTCCTGCTTACAGCGGCCTGGAAGAAGCGAAAGCCGATGTGGTCGGAATGTTCGGCCTGAAATGGCTGGTGGACCACGATGTGCTGCCCCGGGAAAAGCTCGAAGAATACTACGCCTCTTACGTCGCCGGAATTTTCCGCACCGTTCGTTTCGGCACCGCGGAAGCCCACGGCCAGGCCCAGATGATGGAGTTTAACTATCTTTCGGAACGGGGCGCTGTCAAGCGGCAATCCTCAGGAATGTATGCCATCGACTACGCCGCCATGCCAAGTGCGCTGGCCGAGTTGGCCAAGGAACTTCTGGAAATTGAAGCCATGGGAAACCGCGAGCGTGCGGAAAGCTGGTTCAAGAAGTACGATGCCATGCCGTCGGATCTGCAAGTGTCGTTGAGAACGGCGTCGAAGGTGCCGGTGGACGTGGACCCGGTGTTCTCGTTTCCGGAGAAAATCAAGTGAACGCTTCTAGCTTCTAGCTAGTGGCCAGAAGCTAGAAGCGGTGCTAAACAAACTCCACTCTGGCTTCGCGCGGAATAATTCCAGCCTTGTATCCCATGTCCAGCAGCCGGCGCACCGCTTCGCGGCCGTCCGGTCCATAGTCCAGGGTGCGTTCATTTACGTACATGCCCACAAATTTGTCCGCAAGCTGGGGATCGACGTCGCGGGCGAACTGCATCGCGTAGGCTAAAGCCTCGTCGCGATGGTCAAGCGCATACTGAATGCTGTCGCGCAGAGCGCCCGTGACCTTTGCCGTGAGCTCCGGTCCTAGACTGCGGCGTATTGCGTTTCCTCCCAGTGGCAGAGGCAAGCCGGTGATTTTCAGCCACCACTTTCCCAGGTCCACAATGCGTTGCAGACCGGCTTTCGAATAAGTCAACTGGCCTTCATGGATGATGAGACCGGCTTCGTATTTGCCTTCCACGATCTGCGGAATAATCTGATCAAAGGGTACGACTTCGGTCTCAATTCCGGGCGCGAAAAGCCGCAGGGCGAGATATGCGGTGGTGAGCGTGCCCGGGATCGCAATCTTTTTATTCTTTACTTCGCTCGGGGAAAATCCCTGGGGGGCCACAATCATGGGGCCGTAGCCATCGCCCACGCTGCCGCCACAGGGCATCAGCGCATAGCTGTCCTGAATGTAGGGATAGGCGTGAAACGAAATGGCGGTGACGTCATACACGCCGTCGCCTTCCCGCGCCTTCTGGTTCAAAGTCTCAATGTCGCAAAGGGTGTGGGTGAAGCGCAGGCCGGGGACGCGCACTTTGTTGGTCGCGAGGGCATAGAACATGAAAGCGTCATCGGAGTCGGGACTATGCGCAATGCTGATCTCACGCGTCGACGCATTGCCGCGCAACGAGTCTTTCGCTTCGGGTGCGAGCGTTGTGGTGGCCGTGTTTCCGGATGGGGTTTCGACGAAACTCATGCCTGCTCCTTGCGGACACGCTGCCATCCGGTCGAGACTCCGGCCGCCAACATGACCTTGATTACTTCCGCGAACACGAACCAGTAAAGCCCAAAGCGGGCTGCTTGCGCGAAAGAGTGTGTCAGCACGGCCAGCCAAGAGATGCCGCCCGCGAACAACACGACCTCAGCCAGGACGCCCGCGATGGCCGCGCGAGCGAAACTTGCCTTGCCGCGCTCGATCACCCAACCCGCCACAGCTGCGACGAAGGGGTAGGCCAGCAAAAAGCCGCCGGTCGCGCCCAGGAGCTGCGCGATTCCGCCCAGCCCGGCGGGATTAAATACCGGCAACCCCGACGCTCCTTCTACCAGGTAAAGCGCCAATGCAGCAAGGCCACGACGGCTGCCCAGGGTGAGGCCAACGAGAAGCACGCCAAAATTCTGCAAGGTCAGCGGCACGGGTGTAAACGGCAGCGGCACCGTGACCCGGGCGCACAGGGCGACAAACAGGCTGGCGCTCAGCACAATCGCCGCCTGTTCCGCCCAATAAAGAGCGCGATTATTTTGATCGAGAGCAAGACTGGCGGGCTTCGCCATGTTGTAGGTTCTCCGGGTCAGAATCTGAAACGTCTCCGAACGGCGTAACGGAACTGTTGAGGTCAATCCTTGCTGTGGGGGTCTCTGGAGGCGTCCTTCATATGGCTGCGCACTCGAAGGTAGGCCGCTAATCCGACCAGAGAGACAGCTACGGTGCTCAGGGCCAGGATCAGGAACAACCAGATCATCCGCACGATGTCCTAGGATATCAAAAGGGACTGGAATGTGCGTGGGAAGCGTCAGACCGGCGTGCTACCGCGGCCGAGCCGCGCAGCGGCGGAAAGAATAAAGCCCAGGGCGCAAGCCCTGGTCATATGGAGGCGATCCAGGGTTCCGGTCATAGCCGCGGTTCACACCGGGGCTTGCGCCCCGAGCTGCATTCTACCGCCGGTTCGCGGCTTGCATTTAGGGCTCTACTTGCCCGCCATGGCATGCTCAACCTCGTCGGCGGTGTGCGGCAGATTGCCGGTCAGGTTGATCAACTTGCCGTCCTGGTCCACGTAAAGAATGTCCTCGATCCGCACGCCCAGCTTTTCTTCCGGGATATAGATTCCAGGTTCGAGGGTGAACACGGTCCCTGGTCCCAGGGGAGCGTCATAGTCTCCGGGATCATGAACATTCAAT
>DASQHA010000168.1:0-7595 GCA_035632335.1 Terriglobales bacterium | reverse complement strand
TGGCCGCCAGGATCTCCAGACACTGCACCAGAGGGAGGCCGGCATCGATCATGACCAAGAACTGGCGGAAGAAAATGGCAATGTCCTTGGTCTTGACCTTGTTCATGCCGAGGCTGGGCATGACAAATTCCTTGCCTTTTTCCCGGATGGGTCCCGGCGTGATGCGCTCGCGGCGCAACTGGCTGGTCAGGGCTTGCTTGTTGACCGCGGTCCGCTCGCCGCTGACTTTTTGACCGGCCTCATTCTTCCCTGAAAACGTGAAAACTGGCATGGTACGTCTCCTCGCTACAATTCGTTTTTTCCCGGGCCCGCGTGCTGCCGGCGTTCCGGACCCGTTTACCGCTCCGTCCCTGGCTACCGCCCGGGGGGACGTTCATCCTTGCTTCGCCGCCCTAGCGTTTGCCGGGCGCGGCGCCTTTCGCCATGGGGGCGGGCTGGTTTCGATTCAAGCCTGCGCCACGGTTGATCATCTCAGTCAGCTCGTCGGTGTTGCTGGAACGGGCCATGGCGACTTCCAGGGTGATCTTCTTCTGGAAATATGCCGTCGCCAGTGCCTGGTTGAAGGTCTGCATTCCGAACTTGTCCTGGCCGGACTGCATGGAAGAGTAGATCTGGTGGATCTTGTCTTCGCGGATCAGGTTGCGGATGGCCGCATTCGGAACCATGATCTCCATGCACATCGCGCGGCCTTTGCCGTCCGCCGTGGGCAGCAGGCTTTGGCACATGATGCCTTCCAGCACCAGCGACAGCTGCGCCCGAATCTGGGGCTGCTGGTGGGCCGGAAACACGTCGATGATGCGGTTGATGGTCGATGACGCCGAGTTGGTGTGCAGCGTGCCGAACGTAAGGTGGCCGGTTTCAGCGATACGCAACGCCGACTCGATGGTTTCCAGATCGCGCATTTCGCCGATCAGCACCACGTCCGGATCTTCACGGAGGGCGGCGCGCAAGGCGTCGGCAAAACTCTTGGTGTCAGCATGCAACTCGCGCTGATTGACCACGCAGTTTTTGTTCATGTGCACAAATTCGATCGGGTCCTCGATGGTGAGGATGTGGTCGTGCCGCTCGCTGTTGATCTTGTCGATCATGGCGGCCAGAGTGGTCGACTTGCCCGATCCGGTCGGACCCGTCACCAGCACCAGCCCGCGCGGCTTGTCGCACAGCTTGGTCACAATGGCGGGCAGTCCCAGCTGGTTGAACGATTTGATTTCGAAAGGAATCAGGCGGAAGACAGCCGAGGTGGCGCCGCGCTGGTTGAAAGTGTTGGCGCGGAAACGGGCCAGGCCCTTCAGGCCGAAGGAGAAGTCCAGTTCGAGGTTTTCCTCGAAGCGGTGCTTCTGCGAATCGGTCATGACGCTGTAGGCCAGTTGCTTGGTTTCGGCCGGCGTCATCTGCGGCAGGTCGAGCGGCACCAGATGCCCATGCACCCGAATCTGCGGCGGCGAGTTGGTGGTGATGTGGAGATCGCTTCCCCCCATCTCCAGCAGCCTCTTCAACAGATCACTTAACGAAAGCGCCATAATTTCCCCTTTCCTTCCCGAACTCGTTTCTTGCCAAACTCTAATGAATGGTTTCGCGGGCCACTTCTTCCAGCGTGGTCATGCCGGCGGCCACCTTGATCAGGCCGCTGCGACGCAGCGTGATCATGCCGCGCTCAATCGCCTTTTTCTTCAATTCGAGCGCCGAAGCGCCCACCAGCACCAGTTCCTTGATCTCGTCGTCAACTTCCATCACTTCGTACAAGCCGGTCCGGCCCTTATATCCGGTGTTGTTGCAGACGCCGCAGCCCTTGCCTTTTTTGATCTTCACCGTCTTGGCTTCTTCCGGGGTGTAGCCTTCCTCGATGAGCGCCTGCACCGGCATATCAATCACTTCGGCGCACTCGCTGCAAATGCGGCGCACCAGTCTCTGGGCGCAAATCAGGTGGACGGAAGTCGCGACCAGGAAAGGTTCAATACCCATATTCATCAATCGGGTGATCGTCTCCGGTGCGCCGTTGGTGTGCAGCGTGGACAGCACCAGGTGGCCGGTAAGGGCCGCCTTGATGGCAATTTCGGCGGTTTCAAAGTCGCGGATTTCGCCCACCAGGATGATGTTCGGGTCCTGCCGCAGGAAAGCGCGCAGGGCGGCGGCGAAGTTCAACCCGATCTGTTCCTTCATCTGCACCTGGTTGACTCCGGCCAGCTGAAATTCGACCGGATCTTCGGCGGTCATGATGTTGGTGTCGGGCGTGTTCAGCCGCGCGATGGATGAGTACAAAGTGTTGGTCTTGCCCGATCCCGTAGGGCCGGTCACCAGCACCATGCCGTAGGGCTTCAGAATGGCTTTCTCGAACTTGGTCAGCGACTCCTGCTCGAAACCGAGCTTGGTCATGTCGAGGCGCAGGTTCTCTTTATCCAGCAACCGCATGACGATCTTTTCGCCCCACAGCGTGGGCAGCGTGCTGACGCGGAAATCCAGCTGCTTCTTGCGGCCGCCCAGGCTCATCTTCAGCATGATGCGGCCGTCCTGCGGCAGGCGCTTTTCGCTGATGTCGAGCTTCGACATGATCTTCACGCGCGAAATGATGGCGTCCTTCAATTTGAGCGGTGGCGACATGATGCTCTGCAGCACGCCGTCAATACGGAAGCGCACGCGAAATTCTTTTTCGTAGGGCTCCATGTGAATGTCGCTGGCGCCCCGCTTCACCGCATCGGTCAGCACCAGGTTGACCAGCTTCACGATGGGAGCTTCGTCGGCCGCCCGCTCCAGGTCGGCCAGTTCCATCTCCGCTTCTTCCGCCTGCAACTCGACGTCAGCGTCGCTGACTTCGGTCATGGATTGCATGACCGTTTCGAGATCTTCCTGCTGCGTGGTGCCGTAGGCCTTCTCGATGCCTTCGAGGATCGAACTCTCGGACGCCACCACCGGCTCGATGTTGAAGCCGGTCATGAACTTTATGTCGTCCATGGCAAAGACGTTGGTCGGGTCCACCATGGCGATGGTCAGCGAAGCGCCGACGCGGCTCAACGGCAGAATCTGGTAACGCTTCGCCGTCTCGAATGGAATCAGCTTCACTACCGCCGGGTCGATTTCGAAGTAGGAGAGATTGATGGCGGGCACGCCGTACTGCCGGGAGAGAAAGTTGGTGACGTCCTCATCCGTCAGAAAGCCCAGCTTGACCAAAGCCGAGCCCAGGCGACAGTTGGTCTCTTTCTGGACCTTGGTCGCCTGCTCCAACTGCTCTGTGGTAATGACCTTCTCTTTGACGAGAAGATCACCCAGCCGTTGAGACATACCTCGATCTCCTATCTGCGCGTCAGACTAATTTCGGTGTACGAATGCGGCGCGAGTGCAACTGCTGTTCGAGGGGAGAAGTTGCAGCCTATCGCGTTGACACAAATTGTCAACGTAACGGGGTTACGGCACCAGTAACTTTAGTGCGTGAGACTAGTGGGTGGACTGCCCTAAGTGACGGATTCAACTTCCCGCAGAAGCCGCTCCAATACAGGCCAGACGCCATGGTGGTCAATACGAATAGTACGAGAAAGGACAGGCGAGGCTAAATGACTTCGGTAACGGGTCGAGGTTGGGAATCCGCGATGGCAGGCCTTGCGACGGGCCGGCGAGAGCCGGGAAATCAGCGCCCACCAAGACCGACCGGACTGGGTTCCACCGGGTTGGTGGAGGCCATAGTCTGTCACCGTCAAATCCGGTGCCACCGGCTTATAATGAGGTGTTTCGGCCCGGAACCAGAACGGGAGAGTCGCTGCTCCGCCGGGCTGGTCAGTTACGTGTCTGCTCCCAGTCCAATCCGCAACAAAGAAGCGACCAGCCGCAAGAAAGTCATCATCTTGCTGGCGGTCGGGATCGCGGTGTCGTTCGGGATCCTTCTTTCTCAGTCGTCGTTCGATCTGCCGTTTCTCAACCCGGACACCAACCAGCAACGCTTTCCGCTCCTGTTCTTCGCCGCTCTCACCATCCTGATATTTCTGCTGTTCGTGGCCCTGACTTTCGTTCTGGCCCGGAATCTTCTGAAACTCTTCGCCGAACGACGGTTGGGTGTCCTGGGCTCGAAGTTCCGCACTCGGCTGGTGGTGGGCGGACTGTTGCTGTCATTTCTTCCCGTCATCATGATGTTCTGGTTCGCCTACGGCCTGATGAATCGCTCTCTCGACAAGTGGTTTTCGCGGCCGGTCGAAGAGGTGCGGGAAGACACGGCGGCGGTGGCTTCTCTGGTGTCAAAATACGCCGCCCAGAACGCCCGCGCCGAGGCCGAGTCCATCGCGGCCGCGCCGGAGACGCAACGCGCTTTCGCGGGCCACAGTTTTTCCAGCGTGATGAATGAATTCCGGCGCCATGAGACCACGCTTCAGGGCGGATTTGCCCTGGCGCTCGAACAGGGCAACGCCGAAGCCAGTCTCAATGCTCCCGCCTCCTGGCCGCTGATCAAGGCGAAGATCCCGCTGGAACGTCTGACCTCCGACGCCGTGGTCCCCTTCAAGTGGGAAAATGCCGATTACATTCTGAGTGGCGCCAGGGTGGCGGATCGAGGCCTGATCGTGGTGGGCATGCCGTTGCCCCAGAAGTTTTCGGAGATGGTCAAGGAACTTGACGCCAGCCAGCACCGCTATCTCGAACTGACCCGCCAACGGAAGCTGGTGCGCCGCACCTACATGGAACTGCTGCTCCTGCTCACCGTGCTGGTGCTGTTTTCGACCACCTGGCTGGCTTTGTACCTTTCCAAACTGGTGACCCGTCCTGTGGTCGCGTTGGCCGAAGCCACCCAGGAGATTTCCCGGGGACGCCTGGACTACCGCGTGGAAGTCAGCGCCGCCGACGAAATCGGAGACCTGGTGCGGTCGTTCAACCGCATGGCGGAAGAACTGGAAACCAGCCGGCGCCAGATCGACGCTTCCAGTCATGATCTGGGCGCGGCCAACGTTGCGCTGGAACAGCGCCGCCAGCACATCGAGACCATTCTGGAGAGCATTCCCACCGGGGTGCTTTCGCTGGATGCCAATCGCCGGATCACTCACGTCAACCATGCCTTGATCCGCATGTTCAACCCTTCGGGTCCGGAATCTGCGAATCTGATCGTGATCGGCGCCGCCCTGCGCGAAGTATTTCCCCAGGAGATCCTGGAAGACCTGGAGCCGCTGTTGCGGCGCGCGGACCGCATGGGCACGACCACCACACAACTCGAAGTGGCCCTGCATCGCTCCCGGTTCAACGCGGCGGTCACCGTGGCCACGCTGCAGCATGGCGGCAAGGGGCTCGGTTATGTGCTGGTCTTCGAAGACTTGTCCGACCTGCTGAAGGCGCAGAAGCAAACCGCCTGGCGCGAGGTGGCGCGGCGAGTGGCGCACGAAATCAAGAACCCGTTGACCCCGATTGCGCTGTCGGCGGAGCGCATCCGCCGCCACCTCGAGCGCGGCAGTCCTCCCGATGCCGCTTCGATGAAAGTCCTTAACGGCTGCGCCGAAACCATTGGCGGCGCGGTCGAAACCCTCCGCACCCTGGTGGACGAATTTTCCACCCTGGCGCGTTTTCCGGCGGCGCAGCCCGCGCCCGCGAACATCAACTCGATCGTCGAGAATACGCTGGCCATGTTCAATGGCCGGCTGGACGGAATCCACGTACAGACTTTTCTCGCTCCCGATCTGCCCAAGGTCATGGCGGACGCGGAAGCCATCAAGCGCGCCCTGGCGAACCTGGTCGATAATGCCGCCGAAGCCATGCAAGGCGCACTGGTGCGCGATATCCAGATCTCGACCTCGCTGGTGGCCAGCCGGGACGCAATCGAAATTGCGGTCGCCGATACCGGCCATGGGGTTACCCAGGAATTAAAAGAGCGCCTCTTCCTGCCCTATTTCTCCACCAAGAAACGGGGGACGGGGCTGGGGCTGGCCATTGTCAGCCGCATCATCGAAGACCATCGCGGTTCGATTCGCATCGAGGAAAACCAGCCAGTCGGCAGCCGCTTCGTAGTGGAGTTGCCGGTCGTTGCGGAATTCATCCCCGCGCCCCTCACTCGCCAGCATGCATAGCATCCTCATCGTGGACGACGAAGCCGGCATCCGGCAATCGCTCAAGGGAGTGCTCGAAGACGAAGGCTACAAGGCCTCGACTGCCGACAGCGGCGAAGCCAGCCTGGACATCCTGCGCAAACGATCGTTTGACGTGGTGCTGCTCGATGTCTGGCTGCCCGGAATGGATGGCCTCGAAACCCTGCAGAAGATTCACGACATCGAGAATGCCCCCGAAGTCATCATGATCTCCGGCCATGGCACGATTGAAACCGCGGTGCGCGCCACCAAGCTGGGCGCCTACGACTTCCTGGAAAAGCCGCTCTCCATCGACAAGACGCTGATGTTGATCCGGCACGCCATCGATGCCCGGCAAATGAAGCAGGAAAACCGCGAGCTCAAGAAGCAGCTCACCCCGCGCAGCGTGATCGAAGGGGAAAGCGTTCCCATGAAGGCGCTGCGCCAGCAGATCCTGCTGATGGCGCCCACCAATGGCCGGGTGCTGATTTATGGCGAATCCGGCACGGGGAAGGAGCTGGTGGCCCACGCCATCCACGCGCAAAGTCTGCGCAAGAACGAAATGTTCGTCGAGCTGAACTGCGCCGCCATTCCGGAAGACCTGATCGAGAGCGAACTGTTCGGCCATCGCAAGGGCTCCTTTCCGTCTGCGACCACCGACAAGGAGGGGAAGTTTCACCGCGCCCACGGAGGGACGCTGTTCCTCGACGAAATCGGCGACATGAGCCTGAAGACCCAGTCGAAGGTTCTGCGCACCCTCGATGAGCAGCGTTTTACGCCGGTGGGCAGCGACGAACCGGTCACGGTGGATGCGCGGCTCATCGCATCGACAAATAAAGACCTTGACGAGGAAATTTCCCGCGGCAACTTTCGCGAAGACCTGTTCTACCGGCTCAACGTCATTCCCTTCTCGGTCCCTCCGTTGCGCGAACGCCAGGAAGACATTCCGCTGCTGGCGCGCCACTTCCTCAAGGAATTTTCCGCCACCTATGGCCGCCGGCCGCGCGAACTTACCGACGATGCGGTTGAAACCCTGATGCGATATTCGTGGCCGGGCAATGTACGCGAATTGCGCAACGTCATCGAGCGCATCGTCATCATGAACCCGACCACCACCCGTTTCGACCGCAAGCACCTGCCGCCGCTGGTCCATCGCGATGGCACGCGCCGCTCCATTGGCGCGGAATTTTCCACACTGCACCAGGCGCGAGCGGCGTATGAGCGCGACTACATCCTCAAGAAGCTGGATGACAACCACGGCAACATCAGCCGCACGGCCGAAGTCCTCGGCCTCGAACGCAGCCACCTCTATCGCAAAATGAAAACTCTGGGGATTGCCGTCAAGGAGTGAAGTACGGTAGCGTCGGCGTCATCCTGAGGGACTAAGTCGCGAAGGATCCGGCATGCAGCGGTACGGGCTCTAGCGAGAGCATATCCGCTCCGCGCAAGATGCTTCGCAGGCTCAGCATGACGCCGGTTGAGATAACTGAGTCACGGCGCAGGTGGGGCGCCCGTGTGGAAGGGCGCCAAGGCTCCGTAGCGCCCGCGTCGCGCCGGCTGTCGTGACGG
>DASQHA010000167.1:0-22020 GCA_035632335.1 Terriglobales bacterium | reverse complement strand
CCTACATGGGCGGGAGAGCCTTGTGCGAATGCACGGGCTGGGCGAGACTTGTCTTCACCACTCACGCAACTGGTTCGAAGGGAGTTCTTCATGCGCGGCAGCCTATCCGTACTCATCTGCTTCTTACTATTTTTGTCTTTTTGCCCGGCGCAGGATTCTCCGGCTCCTCCCCCGAATGCCGGCCCGTCGTCCGCCAAACCGCGGCTGAAAGTCGGGGTCGCGCTTGAAGGCGGGGGCGCGCTCGGACTAGCGCACATCGGAGTCCTGCAGTGGTTCGAAGATCACCACATCCCGATCGACTTCCTCGCGGGGACCAGCATGGGGGGCCTGGTGGGAGGCCTGTATGCCACCGGAAAGAGTCCGCAACAGCTGCGCGAGCTGGTCGAAAAACAGAATTGGGATGTGATCCTGGGCGGCACGATTCCCTACGAAGACCTGTCGTTTCGGAGAAAGGAAGACCAGGTCGCATTTCCCAACTTGATTGTGCTGGGTCTGCGCAAAGGCCTGGTCCTGCCCGGAGGACTGAACGCGGGCCAACAGATCAGCCTGCTCATCGACCGGGAAACCCTGGCTTACTCCGGCGTGCAATCGTTTGACGACCTGCCCACTCCTTTCCGCTGCGTGGCCACCGACCTGGTTACCGGCAAGCAAGCTGTGTTCAAGGATGGTTCGCTGTCCCGCGCGATGCGCGCCACCATGGCGATTCCCGGCCTTTTCTCTCCCATCCGCGAAGGCGAGCACGTCTACGTGGACGGCGGCCTGGTGGGGAACCTGCCGACGGACGTGGTGCGGGACATGGGAGCGGACGTCGTGATCGGCGTGCATCTGCAGACTTCGCCCGCCGAGGCCAACAAGATCCAATCGCTTTTCGCCATTCTGGGCCGCTCCATCGACGTGGTGGTTGCGGGCAATGAAATCCGCGGGCTGGCGGGGGCGGACCTGGTGGTAAGCGTCGATCTGCAGGATTTCAACTCTCTGGAGTATCAGAAGTCGAAAGAGATCATCGATCGAGGAACAGCCGCCGCGGCCCAGAAAGAGCGTTTGCTGGATGCTTATGTGCTGGATGATGCGGCCTGGGCGCAATACATGGAACGGCGCAAGGGACTGGAGAAGAGCGCCGTCCCGATTCCGCAGTTTGTGAAAGTGCAGGGCGCGAATCCGGTAGCGGAGGAAAACATAGGACGATTCCTGCATTCCCAGGCAGGAAAACCGATCGACTCGAAGCGCCTGGAAAGCATGCTTACCCGGCTGACGGGAATCGGGCGCTACGATACCGCGGGCTACCAGATCACGCAAGAGAACGGGCAGGATGGGTTGCTGGTGACGTTGCACGAAAAGCTGTACGCTCCGCCCACGCTGCAACTGGGTTTTGAAGTGGATGGATCGGAGAGCAACGACGTGGATTTCACTCTGGCCACGCGCCTGACCTTCCTCGATGTCGCCGGATATCGCTCCGAGTGGCGCACCGACTTTATTTTTGGCAACACCTACGGGATCCAAAGCGAACTCTACCGGCCATTTTCGCCCGCCAGCCGATGGTTCTTTTCGCCCCACGCGGGGGCCAGCAGTTCCGCTTTCAAAATCTACCGCAAGAGCGACCCCCTGGCCGAATACCGGCTCAACGGCGCCCAGATCGGCGGAGACATCGGTTATGGATTCAACCGCTTCAGCGAACTCCGCCTGGGCTACGAAGTGGGTTTCCTGCAGGCCAGGCTGCGGCTGGGCACGGCGGAATTTTCATCGCTCGACGGGCGGACCGGGGCCACACACCTGCGCTGGCTCTTCGACCATACCGACGACCCGGTGATTCCACGGAGTGGAGTGAACGCGGAGTCGAACTTCCGCTGGTATGACACCAGTCCCGGCCAGACCAACCGGTTTCCGGTCGCGGACACGCGCATCGGGTTCTTCAAGCCCATTACCCAACCCGCGTCTTTGTTCGTGGTCGCCGAAGGTGGCACCACATTCGGTTCGACCAGCAACGGGTATCCGCAATTCTTTCTGGGTGGTTCGAACCGGCTCAGCGCGTATGGCACCAACGAACTTTTTGGCGACCAGTACTACTTTTTCCGGACGGGATATCTGCACGATCTGCTGACCCTGCCGCCGCTCGCCGGAAAGAAAGTCTATGCCATCGCCTCCTACGAGTTTGGCAAGATGTACGGCTTTCCCAACGCCAGCAAGTTTCCCAATGATTTTGCACTCGGGGTTCTGGCCGAGACCGCCGTGGGCCCGCTGGTCTTCGGGGGAAGCGTGGGCGACAGCGGACATCGCAAGTGGTTTTTCCAGCTGGGCCGGGTGTTTTAAGGTCATTGCCAAACCGGGATCAGCACCGCTCGGGGGGATTGAATTGTCTTGAGTTCGCCGAGGAAGCCAGAATAAGATTTTGAGGATTTCATGACGATCGGGTTGCGTACTGTCATGACTTCGGCGAAGAGTTTTGCAGCTATAGAAAGGAAAGAAAGATGCTAACCAACCGTGTTAAATGGGCGATTGGCTTTGTGTTCGTGCTTGCCCTCTGCACCGGTCTGAGTGCCCAGATGGGACGCTGGGAGTTTCTCGGAGAAGCTCACGTGGACGGCGGACAAGACCATGACAGCATTAAAGTGGGCCGGTCGGCCGGAGGCTACCGCGCCATTCAATTGCGAATCAGCGGCGGCGCCATCAATTTTGAGCGCGTCATTGTCCGCTACGGCAATGGCGAGAAGGAAGAGATCCCCATCCGGGCGCGCATCCCCGATGGCGGCCAGACCCGGGTTATTGACCTGCCAGGCCGGCGGCGGATCATCCGAAGTCTCGATCTTTGGTACGGCAAGGACAGGTGGGAGCGACGCCCCAAGGTCAGCTTGTACGGATTGAACTAACACCTTCCCGCCAGCGGACAAATTGGGGGAGTGCACCGAGTCAAGAACGCCTGGCCGGGCCCACTAAATCACAAGAGATTGTGTTTCAGGCCCCGGGCCAGGCGTTTCTTCGATCAGGGTTACGGGGACACGAGCGGCCAGGGCTAGTTTTTTGCCAGATTCTTGGGAGACTTCTTGGTCAAAGTGGCCAGCAGGAGTCTCGCCGACTTGGGAGCGGGAACGGCCCGGTTAAATACTATGTCCTTCGCGCTTACTTCTTTTCCGTAGAGCTTCTTGTTGGCGTCGTTGTCGGGACGAAGGGTCGACCCTGACAGCGATATTCCAGCAAACAATCCGCGAGCGCGAGAGTAAGAGAGGATTTCCGCCCGCAGCGTAACGTCAGTCTCGGCTGAGGCATTCCGGCCCACCGGTCCGGCGGCCGCCGAAACGTCGCCCCCCAGCTTGACCTTGCTTTCCAGGATGCTGGAAGCGGATTTCGGACTCATCAGCAACAGCACGAAGTCCGTCGCCTGCCCGCCCAGCTGCAATCCAAAGCTGGCGCCTTCAAGCGCCATCATGGTAGGGGCGCTCCATGCGCCATGGAAAGTCTTGCCGCTGCGGCAGGTCATCACTCCCCGGCCGTAGCTGCCGCCAATCCCGAAAGCGAGTTTCAGGACTGACGGTAAGACGACAACACAATCCGCTTTATCGATCACATCCTGCGGGATGTCATCGGGAATATCCATGATCTCCTTCATGACCGTTCCCGCGTTCGCGACCCGCTCCGCTTCTTTCTGTTGACTCATTGCCGGCAATGCCAGGAGGGCCAACAAACCAAAACCTAAAATTGTTTTCTTCATGTTCGTTCCTCACTCAAAAGTTTTATTGATCTCGGGTTCTTCCATGTATCCAGCAGGGGCTTATAGCCGGGTGAGCCGCAATGATAGCAAACTTCGTCCCCAGCCTCGGACCTGCAGAGAGGCCGGGTTTCATTGAGGGAGGGGTCAGCGCGGCAGATCGAGAACCATAGTTCGGTAAAGGATTGTCATTCCGCAGCGCGGCATCGTCGCGCGAGGAATCTTCTGTTTCGCTGGTGGCAACAAGCAGATTCCTTGCCGATAAAACCGGCGTCAGAATGACAAGGTGAATTGTTTTTGCCGCAAACTGCAGTCCAGCCCTGGCTCCTGAGGGTTGACGCGGGGAGCCCATCGCGGCAGGAGTCCATCGCAGGGATGCGCTTTTCGTGTATCTTGGGCAGCGAGGTATCTGCCGATGAGAGCGATTCTCCCCGTACTGGCATTCGCCGTCTGCGCCGTGCAATTGACGGTTGCGCAAGTCGACCCTCGCTGGAAGCCGAACGATCCCGGGCGTCCGCTGCCCCCAGTGATCGAAGCCGGGACGGCGAGCACGCAGGACATGCCGGGGCGTCCTCCCTCCGATGCCGTGGTTTTGTTCGATGGCAAGGATCTTTCCCAGTGGGTGGACAAGGATGGTCAGCCGGCGAAGTGGAAAGTGGCGGATGGTTATATGGAAGTGGTGCCCCACAGCGGCCTCATCCACACGCGCCAGCCCTTCGGCGACTGCCAATTGCACGTGGAGTTCGCCGAGCCTGTGCCCCCTGTGGGCGAAGATCAAGGACGCGGCAACAGTGGCGTGTTTTTGATGGGCCTTTACGAGATCCAGGTGCTGGACTCGTATCAGAGCAAAACTTACGCCGACGGACAGGCCTCGGCGGTGTACGGACAGTTTCCGCCGCAAGTGAATGCCTCACGCGCGCCCGGACAGTGGCAGACCTATGACATCATTTTTCACGGTCCGCGCTTTGACAATGATGGCAAGGTATTGCGCCCGGCGCGCGTGACCGTGCTGCACAACGGGGTGCTGGTGCAGGACAACGTGGAGTTGTCGGGTCCCACCGAACACCACCAGCGGCCTCCCTACAAACCGACGCCGGAGAAACTGCCGCTCAGCCTGCAAGACCACGGCAACCCGGTGCGCTTCCGCAATATCTGGATTCGCGAACTGGGCGAGGGCCAGTAGAGCTAGCGACGCCGCCCAGTCCTAGGTCTTGGGCGGCCACGTACTCTGGCCGCCATGGTGGAAGGCCAGGTTGCCGAAGTGGCCGGCCCGGGCGGCGGCGACCCCGGTCTCTACCGGCGCGGCCGGCTCTTTGCGGGACTTCACGCACTCAAAGAAGTTTCCCATGTGGGAGATGGTGCCGTCGCGGACGCTGTGTTCGCTGAGCACCGGGTTCTGCCCTTTTTGCACGCCTTCGCGATAGACCGCGAAGCCTTCGCGATCGAGCTTCAAGGTGGCTTCCGTGCCGCGAAACTCCAGGCCGCCATCGTCGATGGAGGAACTCATCATGCCTTCATACCCCACATCAAACCCGGGATAGCGGAAGGCTGCCTGAATGGTGTCGGGACAGTCCCACTGATCGAAAACATATTTGTCCCCCAGCATTTGGGCCTCGCGGGCCTGGTCGGCTTTCATGGCCCAGTGCACCACGTCGATCCAGTGCGTGAATAAATCGGTCATGGCGCCGCCGCCGAAATTCCAATACCAGCGCCAGTGGTTATATTTCTCCTCGCTGAAAGGCTGGTCCGGAGCCGATCCCAGCCAGAGCTTCCAATCAATTGCCTGGGCATCGATGGGCTTGGGCTTCCAGTTTCGCTGATAGTTCTGCCACCAATAGGTTCTCACCTGGGTGATGTGCCCGAGACTGCCTCCCTGGATCAGATCGACGGCATCGCGGAAGTGGGCCCAGCTGCGCTGCTGCATGCCGCACTGCAGAATCTGCTTGCTGGAACGGACCGCGCGGGTGAGGACGGCGCCTTCCTCGAGAGTGTGGGTGACCGGCTTTTCGAGGTAAACATCCTTGCCGGCCGCCAGGGCATCGACCGCCATGCGAACGTGCCAGTGGTCGGGAGAGGCGATGAAAACTGCATCAATGTCCTGGGCGAGCACTTCACGATAATCCAGGTGGGTGGTAGCCGTACCGTTCGACCGTTGCCGGACCGCATCGCGGTGCGGCGCATACACGTCGCTGACAGCCACGATCTGGTAAGGACCGACCTGGTCGGCGGCGTCGAGCAGGTTGCCCATTCGGCCGCCGGCCCCGATGACTCCGACGCGAAGCGTATCGTTGGCGCCAAGCGCCCGGGTGGAGGCGAGCGCGGTCAGTCCGGTGGCGATGAGGAAGCTGCGGCGATTCAGCATATTCGATGGATTCTCCCGTCCGCTTTTCGCCGTCGATCTTATCAGGTTACGACCGCAGGTTGGGTCCTGGCCTCACCGCGGATCCAGCAAAAACCCCGTCGTGGTAGCGGTTCCCTCACCCAATGTCTTGCCGGCTGTGCCCACTATCTGTCCGGTGTCATTGATTCCGTCCGCGTAGTTGAGAGTGCAACTGCCGGCTGAGGACACGCGACTGGCGAGTTGCACGAATCCTTCCTCTTTCGTCCAACCCATGGCGAATACATTGCCGCCGATCGGTGATCCCGTTCTGAGTAAGGCGGGTACGATTCCTGGTACCTGGAAAATTGGCCGATGGGACGAACAGGCGCGGAGTTACCGCAATGCCGGAAGATTACAATGTGGTGAGCGCGGATGGACTCGAACCATCGACCCATGCCTTAAAAGGGCATTGCTCTGCCAGCTGAGCTACGCGCCCACTTTCTTCCAATTTAACATAGGCGTAAGAGTTTGTTTGACTGCGCCGCCGCGAACCATGTGGGGACAGCCACCCTCAGCGGTCCGGTCGAGCGCAGCTCGACTGTTTGCCGAAACCGAGATTGGCGGAGCTTTGCTCCGCCGGACAGCCGGGGGCGGCTGTCCCCACGTGGTTTGTGACAATGCCCGCTGGCCTGCGAAAGCCGGAGCTTAGCGACCTTTGCGGTAAAGGCTTTAGCTTCGGATACGCCAAGCGTCGGGAGTTCGCTAGAGCGTGTCAGCCTTGCAAAGTCGCGATGCACTGAATAAAGTAGGGGCGAATTCTAGCGCGCCAACCTCGGGAAGGTACTGCCCTTTTGTCTTCTTCACGCCGTACGTTTCTTCGGTCCCTCAGCAAGTCGGCGATCGTGTTGTCCCTGGATAGCGTTCTGGCCCTGGCCCGCCCGCTGCATTCGCGCGCATTTTTCCCGGATGAAGTTCCGGAGAAACCTACAGTGGGCCTGGGCCTGAGTTTTATCAACGTGGCCCGCGAGTCCGGCTTGAATGCAAAGACGATTTACGGCGGCGAACACAAGAACAAGTATTTGCTCGAGACCACGGGTTGCGGCGTCGCGTTCTATGATTACGACAACGATGGCTGGCTGGATATTTTCCTGGTCAACGGCTGGCGCCTGGAAGGCTTCCCTGCCGGACAGGAACCCGCGACGCATCTGTTCAAGAACAATCGGGACTGCACCTTCACCGACGTCACTGCCAAGGCCGGCGTGGCGCACTCGGGCTGGGGGCAGGGCGTTTGCGTCGGCGATTATGACAACGACGGCTTCGAAGATCTGTTTGTCACGTATTTCGGAAAGAACGTTCTCTTTCACAACAACGGCGACGGCACTTTTTCCGACGTCAGCGAAAAGGCCGGCGTCGCAGGCAACGGCAAGCGCTGGAACACGGGCTGCGCTTTTGTGGATTACGACCGCGACGGCAAGCTCGACCTGTTTGTCGCCAACTACATTGACCTCGATCTGGCGACCGCGCCGGTGCCGGAATCCGGGCCGTGCCTCTATAAGAGTGTGATGGTGGCCTGCGGTCCGCCCGGCCTCAAAGGCGGAAAGAATATCCTCTACCACAATAATGGAGACGGCACGTTTACCGATGTCTCTGAAACCTCGGGAATTCTGCAGGCCAACGGGACCTTCGGCCTGGGAGTCCTGACCGCCGATTTCGACAATGACGGCTGGCCCGATATCTACGTGGCCAACGACTCCACCGCCAGCGCCCTCTACCAGAACAAGAAGAATGGGAAGTTCACGGACATCGCCCTGGAAGCCGGTTGCGCTCTCAGTCCGGACGGCAAGCCGCAGGCGGGCATGGGAGTTTCGGCGGCGGACTACGATATGGACGGCAAGCTGGACATCGTCAAGACCAACTTCGCGGGCGACACGCCTTCGCTTTATCACAACCTCGGCGACAGTAATTTTGAGGACACCACATTCATCGCGGGCCTCGGCGCACACACCCAGTATCTGGGATGGGGCTGCGGATTTTTTGACATGGACAATGACGGCTGGCCCGACATCCTGATCTGCAACGGCCATGTCTATCCTGAAGTCGAGCAGCTAAAGACCGAGGCAGGCTATGCGCAGCGCAAGCTGCTCTATCGCAACCTGCGGACGGGAAGGTTCGAGGATGTTTCCCTGCAGGCGGGGCCCGGCATCTCGGTGCCGACGGCGTCGCGGGGATGCGCCTTCGGAGATTTCGACAACGACGGCGATCTCGATGTGGTGGTGAATACGGTGAATGACTTTCCGCAGCTGCTGCGTTGCGATCTGGCTCCCGGCAACAACTGGATTAAGGTGCGGACTATTGGCACCAAATCAAACCGCAGCGGGATTGGCGCCCGCCTGCGCTGCGTGACTCAGCCCGCGGGTGAAACCAATCCACATTCGCAGATTGATGAAGTGCGCAGCGGCGGCGGCTATTTCTCGCAGAACGATCTGCGAGTTCATTTCGGACTGGGCAAAGCCGACAAGGTGCAGTTGCTCGAAATCCGCTGGCCCAGCGGGCAGGTGGATACGCTGAAGGACATCAAGCCCAACCAGCTGATTTTCGTGAAGGAAGGCGAAGGCATTGTGCGCGCCCAGCAGTTCCCTGCCGCGGCAGCGGTTAAACGCGGGTAGGAGTTCACTTCGCTCGAGCCGCGGGGCCGGTGAGAGCAAGTCGAGGAACCCCATCCGGCCGTAGACTGTAGCGCTTGTAGGGGTCCTTCGACTGCGCTCAGGATGACAAGGGAGAGAGAATTGAATCGACGATCTGCGATCACGATGATTCCGCTGCTCGGCTTGCTGCTATGGGCTCCATCAGTTCTGGCGCAGCCAAAGCCGCCTTCGACTCCGCCAACGAGTGCGTTGCAGCGGCTTTCTGCTGATTTTTGGGAATGGCGAGCTTCCGAACAACCGTTTTCCTTCGACGATATTCCGCGGCTTGATCGTCCGGCGGGATGGGCGGCAGACTGGTCGCCGTCTACCATCGCGAAGCGACGTGAGGAATTGTCGGTCTTCGAAAATCGCTGGAAGGCGCTGGGAGCGGAGGTTCGCGACCGCTCCCGCGCCGAAACCGTCGACTATCTGCTGGTCGGTTCCGCCATTGCCCGGGCACGCTGGGAATTAGATTATGTGCGCGGCTGGCAGCGTAATCCCTGGTTTTACCTGGACCAGACCTTGGCCTCGGTCTTCGTCAGTCTGACGCCGCCGCCACCCTTCGATGACGCCCGCAGCGCGGAAATCGTTCGCCGCCTTGAAGCGATCCCGCAGATCATCGCGGATGGAGAAGCCAACCTTAAAGACCCGGCCGGACCGCTGGCGCAGTTATCCATCCATCAGCTGGATGACATTCGTCCCCGGCTGGAGGAAATGGCGCGTAAGCTGGAACCCCTGCTTACGGCGGCAAGCGCAGCCCAGCTTGATGCCGCGGTTCTGAGCGCCATCCGGGCCCTGGAAGGCTATCGGGGCTGGCTGGAGCAGCGGCTGCCGGGCATGTCGAGCAACGTGGCCGTCGGACAGGACAACTATATCTTCTTCCTGAAGCACGTGGCGTTGATCCCATATACCCCCGAACAGCTGTTGAGCATGGGCCGCCAGGAATGGGAACGCGCGGTCGCATTTGAGGCCTACGAGAAAGAACGCAATGCCAGACTGCCGCAACTGCAGCTGGCCAAAGATCAGGCTGCACAGATGGCACGCGAGCGGCGTCAGGAACAGGAGATTCGCGATTTCCTCGAAGAGAAGAACATTCTCACCGTCCCCGCCTGGGTCAAACATTATCGCAACCTTCCCTTTCCGGCTTACCTGGCTCCGCTCGCGGCGTTTGGAGTGGCTGACGATCTCACCGGACCATCGCGTCTGAACGAAGACGCCACCAGCTACATCAAGACACCGTCGCCAGACCGGGGATATTTCGATTTGTCCACAGCCCGGGATCCGCGAGGGATCATCGTTCACGAAGGCGTGCCGGGTCATTATTTCCAGAAAGTGATGTCGTGGACGAACGAAGATCCGATCCGCCGCCACTACTACGATTCCAGCGCCAACGAAGGCATCGGATTCTACGCCGAGGAAATGATGCTGCAGGCCGGCCTGTTCGAAGACAGTCCGCGCACTCGCGAAATCATTTACAACTTCATGCGCTTTCGCGCCCTGCGGGTCGAGGTCGAGGTGAAACTGTCCACCGGTGAGTTCACCATCGAGCAGGCCGCCGATTACTTCATGAAGACCGTTCCTCTCGACCGCGCCACCGCCATGGAGGATGCTACTTTTTATGCGTCGGTTCCGGGCGTGGGGATTTCCTATCAGACAGGCAAGTTGCAGATCATGAAACTACTGGCCGAAGCCCGGCTGGCGCAGGGCGACAAGTTCAAGCTGCGCGAGTTCCATGACTTTGTGTGGAAGAACGGCAACGTGCCGATCGCGCTGCTGCGCTATGAATACCTGGGCAAGACGGATGAGATCGAAGCGCTGCTGCATTGAGATGCTCTTCGGGATCGGGCTCTTGCGGCGGTACGGGAGAGCTCCCCTAATGCCCTCAGGGACGCTGGTCTTTGGCGATGGCTGCCAGTTCGCGGACGATTTCCTGCAGGCGGGTCCGCCGCTCCTCATTCGCCCGGGATGCCATGGGCGCGGGGTCCTGCTGGCTGGCATAACGGTCGTTCAGATCACGAAGACTGGCGATCTCGCTTCGCAGGGCCACAACGTTTCTCAGAACATCAGCGGTATACATAGTTACTAGGATACGCTAGTTAGCCTTCGTCAAGGCGAGGCTCTTTCGTGCCTCGATCCTGCGAGGTCTTACCACATGAAGCGCGCCTGGACTCGTTCCCTCAGCCTGGTTGTTCTGCTGGCCTCAGGGCTGCCTTTGTCGGCGCAGAACTGGACGCTCGGATCCTGGACTCGATGGTCCAACCGTCCAATCGTTTCTCCCCGAGGCGACGGATGGGAATCGGCCGGAACCTTCAACCCGGCGGTCATCCTTCGCCATGGCAAGTTGGTCATGCTTTACCGCGCTCAGGACAGGAACGGTACGTCCCGCCTGGGATACGCGGAGAGTGCCGACGGTCTCCACTTCAAACGCCGCTCCCGGCCCGTGCTCTCGCCCCAGGCAGACTATGAAAAAGAAGGCGGCGTCGAAGATCCCCGGCTGGTGAAATTCGGCGACACCTACTATCTGACTTACACCGGCTACAACAAAAAGGACGCCCAGTTGTGCCTGGCCACTTCCAGCGATCTGGTCCACTGGCAGCGCCGGGGCGTGATTCTTCCGGCTTACAAAGGCAACTGGAATATCGGGTGGACAAAGTCCGGGGCCATCGTGCCGGAAAAGATCAACGGCAAATACTGGATGTATTTCCTGGGCACCAGCGCCGACAAGACCGATCAGATGGGGCTGGCTTATTCCACGGACCTCATTCACTGGACCGAGGCCACCAGCATTCCCGTACTGCCGCGCCGCGCCGGCCGGTTCGATTCCCGCGTGGTCGAACCTGGGCCGCCGCCGATCGTGACGAAAGATGGAGTCGTGCTGATTTACAACGCAGCCGACGACAATCTCGCCTATCGCACTGCTATTGCCGTATTTGACCGGAACGATCCCAGCAAGCTGATCTGGCGATCAGAGCAGCCAGTTTTTCTTCCGGAACGGGATTGGGAAAAGGTCGGACAGGTACCGAACGTGGTTTTCGTCGAAGGGATGGCCAGGCGCCGCAGCGGCTACCTCTTTTATTACGGCGCCGCCGATAAATATATCGGCGTGGCCGAAGTCCCAATCGTTCCGTGATGTCCCCACCAGCTGGCTTTTTTTCCACGAGCCACGTAAGGACAGCTGTCCCTACGTGGTTCGTGCATGAAAAAGCGGCAGCCTGGAAAGCTGCCGCAGTTATCTCTCGACAACGTCGACCTTAAAAACGGAAGGTGGGGCCGAAAGTTACTTTCAGGTTGTTGCGGGTGCCGTTATCGAAGTAGATTTCATCGCCGGCCTCCAGCCTCAGTCCGATCGGGCCCCAGAAACCCTCGACCCCCGCGCCCGGATACATGGCGAAACGGGTGTCGCCGGTCTGAATCCCGCCCAGGGCGCCCACGAAACCTGCGGGCGCGTTCTGGTCGGAAACGCTGAAGTTCACAAAACCGAGTTTGCCGGTCAGGTAGGCCCGGAAAGGCCCAGAACTGGTCTGGAATTTGGGTCCAAACAGCGCGGTCAATGGCCTCAGATTGGTGTTCACAAACTGCGTGTTGACTCCATTCGAGAAGACACTGGTAAAGTTCCGCTTGAAGTCATATGACATTTCAGCTTCCAGCTGAACCGTGGGACGTACATTGAACGCGGCTCGTCCCCCGACGCCGACGAAGTTGATATGAGGGTTGGTGGCGCTGAGATTCAAATAGTCCGCGAAGGCGCCCACTTCAACATGATCAGAGCTTTGCGCCATGAGAGCCGACGGCAAAGCCAAACCGCAACTTAGTACGAACAGAAAAATAAGGCGTTTCATCCGTTATGTTTCCTCCTGGGTTCGGTCTTGCTTACGCGCACTCTTCCCTGCAGTCGATGAGCAGGGAAAGAAATGCTGCAGGAGCGGTGCAGGCGGGTAAGCAGTTGGTTAGGATGCGGCCGATCTGCCCTGGGTTGGAACGGAACCACGCCTGGAGACTTGCCCAGCCGCGGGGCGCTTCGAGGAAGGAAGGGCCGGACCGGCGCGGATCTAGGACCGATCCGCGCCCTACCGTGATCGAACAGTGGCCTTACTTCGAAGAACTATCGCTGTCGGAGGATTTGCGTGAGCCTCGCGGCGTCATTGACACCACGCTATATTCACGTTCCTTGGCGTCGGCATCTTCTACTTCCAGCAACATCTTGTCCTTGTGAATGCGGAACTGGGCCGTCTGACCCACGGGCAAGAGGACCGGATGCTTTTCGTCCACCGGGCGGATGCGATAAATCACGGTATCGCTCTGCAGGAGGTATTCCTGGCAGAGTAAAGCGTGAGTTTTCTTGTGCGCCGAATCGGTGCCGACCATTTCGCCGACAAAGCTTTTGCCGCTGTTTTCATCCACGCCGCACTCCGCCGAGTCCATCTGCAGCAAGGTGCCGGTTTGATGGACTTTGGGCTCCTTGGCCTGGGCCACAGATGCCAACACGAGTGCGATCATCAGGATCCTGGTTGTCATTTCCTTCTCCCGGCGCAGGCTGATTGAGCTCCTCATCTGCGCTCGACCTAATTCTGACCGAGCTTTCCCGCGGGCGAAATATCACGCCGGGGCAAAGCCCGTCGTAATCAGGGGGACAATGGGGAATCCCCTGTCTGGTGAGAACCATCGAAGCCCAGGGGCCTATTGCTCAGACGAAAAGGGGGAAAAGCTACCAAGAATCATAGCGACAGGAAGCGATCTACAAAGAACCATAGTTGACGCGCTTTACCCGACCCCGATAGGCTGCTGATAGTTACGAAGGTCACAGAAGAACGCCCGGAGCCATGCCAGGGCAAGTTTCCGAGGGCAATCGGGTCCGGGCCAACGGCCAGCCTGCAAGCAGTACAACGAAAAGATAGTTACGCCGCATCTGATTTAGTGCGGCCGGAAAAGGCGACTTGACGGACGCGAGAAAACTACAGGGCGACAAAGTTTCCGAAGCTGAGGCGATCGAACGAGCCAAACAAGGCGACGCAGAAGCTTTTCAGCTTTTGTACGGATTGCATAAACGGCGCGTTTATTCGCTGTGTCTCCGCATGACGGCTAACACGGCCGAAGCTGAAGACCTCACGCAGGAAGCTTTTCTGCAGTTATTTCGCAAGATTGCCACTTTTCGAGGCGAATCCGCTTTTTCCACCTGGCTGCACCGGATGGCGGTAAACGTTGTCCTGATGCAGTTGCGCAAGAAGAGTCTTCCCGTGGTTCCGCTCGAGGAAACGCTGGAGAACGAGGAAGAGGCCCCCAAGAAAGAACTGGGCGCTCCCGACCCAATCTTGTCGGGCTCGATTGACCGCTTGCGGCTGCAACGTGCAGTGGACGCGCTGCCGCCGGGTTATCGCAGGATTTTCGTGTTGCATGACGTTGAAGGATACGAACACAACGAGATCGCTGCCATGGTGGGATGTTCCATCGGCAACAGCAAATCTCAACTGCACAAAGCGCGCATGAAATTGCGCGAGTCGCTCAAGACGAGCAGAGCCGAAAAGGCCGCCAAGCCGTAAGGAGCGATTAGAAGAAGCTAACTTGGGGGAGATGAAGTATGAATTGCGCGGAATTTCAGGAAATTCTACCGGAAGTGCTGGAGGGCGTCAGGACCCCGGAGCAGGAATTGCATTTGAAATCCTGTCCTCTATGTTCGGGTCTGGTGGCGGACCTTGACGTAATCGCCCGCGAGGCACGGCAGTTGCAGGAAGTGGCCGAACCCAGCCCGCGAGTCTGGAACTCAATCGAAATTACGCTGCGCCAGGAAGGCATCATTCGCGATCCCCGCGTGACACCGTTGCTGGTGCCGTCGAGGCCGCGCCCCTGGAGCCTGGGCTGGCTGGCGCCGGTGGCGGCGCTGGTCTTGGTCGGATTTGGGATTGTGGTCTACCAGAGAGGACCGAGCCCTCAACTCTCGGCCCGCGTAGACTCGGCACTTCCCGCCGCAGTCAGCACTCCGCAGACGATGCAAAAGCCCAGCGTAAATGAAGAGGATGACCAGTTGCTGGCGGCTGTGGCTTCGCGCTCTCCCGCGATGAAGGCACAATATGCATCCAACCTGCAGAATGTGAATGCCTACATCAGGGACGCCGAGGAATCCGCTCAGGCCGATCCTAACGATGAGGAAGCGCAGCAGATTGTGATGGACGCTTACGAGCAGCGCGCCGCCGTCTACGAGATGGCGTTGGACCGCTCCCTGCCCTAGCGGGCCAGGCGCGGCGGCAGCATGCCGCGGCGAGCAGCAGGAAAGCTCATGACCACGGCCGGTCGCCCCGACGACACGGTGAGAGAGGAAGGTATGGCGAGAACGCAGCGCGTACAACTGGTTTCGGTCATGCTTCTGGCAACCGCGATTTGCGCCTCCGCCGAAGTCCGTAAGGAATTCCGCTTTACCGTTGGGCCGGGATCGGTCGTCTCGATTACGAATCAGTTTGGACCGGTCGCCGTCAAGCCGGGCGCCGCAGGCCAGGTCATGGTGGTCGCCATCCTGCATTCCGACCAGGTGGAGGTCGACCAGACGCAGAGCGGAAACCGCGTTGACATTCTCAGCCACCTCCTTTCGCCTGCCGGTCCCGAGGCGGGAAGGGTGGACTATGAAGTATCCGTGCCGGCCGATGCCAGCGTCACCCTGAGATCATTCACCGGCCTGCTGCATGCTGAGGGCCTGCACGGGGACGTAACTCTCGAAGGCAGCCAGGCGAACGTGGAAGTGCGCGACGTCAGCGATGCCCACGTGCACGTGCGCACCCTGAATGGTTCCGTGGCTTTGACCAATATCCGCAACGGACATGTGGAAGTCACCTCGGTTGGGGGCGATGTGGTGTTGAACTCGGTAAACGGCCCCCTGGTGCAGGTGAACTCGACCAGCGGCAAGATCCGGTATGAGGGCGACTTCGGCAACAGCGGCGAATACATGCTGACCAGTCACAGCGGAGACATCGAAGCCAGCGCCCCCAACGACGCCTCCATCGATGTGACCGCGCGCTCGGTGCGGGGTAAGGTGGAAAACGATTTTCTGCTCGAGCCCAAGCACACCCCCTTCGTGGTCCGGGCGGGGAGTGCCTTCGCAGGTACGATGAACAAGGCAGCATCTTCGGTCCGGTTGTTTTCCTTCAGTGGTAAAATCCACCTCAAGAAGCGCTAGACAAGACGCGCTAAACCAAACGAAATTGAGAAAGCTGGCGGGGCCGTCAGGCGGCCTCGCAGATTGCCGCCACACATGAGCACTCGACCGGGCGGGCCGTCTGACACCACGAAGTCCTCCTCCGGCTCCGGGGTACGGACCGTGGTCCTGGTGGGCTTTATGGGCGCCGGAAAGAGCAGCGTGGGCGCGGCCCTGAGCCGCCATCTGGGCTGGCCTTTCGAGGATCTGGATGAGCGCATCCAGGCTCGGGCGCAGCAGTCGGTCGAGCAGATTTTCCGGCAATCCGGCGAAACCGAATTCCGCCGGATGGAGCATGAGGCCCTGCGTTTACTGGTAGGCGAACTGGGCCCTTCCGCCAGGATCGTGGCTTTGGGAGGCGGCGCGTTCGCGCAGGACAACAACGTCGCCCTGCTCGAAGCGGCTGGGTGGTCCACTGTTTTTCTGGACGCTCCCGCGGAAGAGTTGTTCCGCCGTTGCCAGCAGCAGACGTTGGAGCGCCCGTTGCGCGGCGATGTAACAGAGTTTCGCCGGCTCTACGAGGACCGCAGGCCGCGCTACCTGAAAGCCGGGTTGCGCATTGAAACCTCCGGTAAAGACGTGGAAGAAGTCGCGGTGGAAGCGATCACCCGCCTGGGCCTGCGATAAAGCGCGCAGCCATTGCAAGCCAGGCCGGAGAAAATCTCGAACCGGAATTTTGAAGGAGTGCGAAACGTGAAGTTCAGAACGACTCTGGTGGTCGGCCTCTCCTGGTTGCTGCTCGCCTCGGCGGCCCTGGCAGCGCCGGCCAAGGACAAAGACAAAGACAAGGAAACCGCGGGCCAGGTCGTCGACGCCGGCTCCTTTGGCGTCTTCATGAATGGACACAGGGTGGCTACCGAGACATTCTCCATTCAACAGAATTCCGCGGGCAGCGTTGCCACATCCGAATTCAAGACCGAGGCGGGCGTTGACCCCGCCGCGCAGTCTTCAGAATTGCAGCTTGCGCCCAACGGCGATTTAAAAAAATACCAGTGGAAAGAAATCAGCCCGGGCAAAGCGCAGGCTGTGCTGGTGCCCAACGACTCCCTTCTGCTCGAACGCTCCACCACCAATCCCTCGGACAAAGAGGAGGAGCACCCTTTCCTGCTTCCGATTTCGACCAGCGTCCTCGATGACTACTTCTTTGTCCACCGCGAGATTCTGGTGTGGAAATACCTGGCCAGCGGCTGTCACCAGGACAAGGGAGTGGTCGCCTGCCCGCAGAACCAGCAGGTAAAGTTCGGCGTCATTAATCCGCATCAGCGTTCTTCCCTGCTGGTGAGCCTGGCCTTCACCGGAAAAGAGAAGGTTCCGGTGCGAGGCGTGGAACGCGAGCTCAACCATTTTGTGCTGAAAAGCGATGCCGGGGACTGGTCGCTGTGGCTCGACGATCAATTCAAGCTGGTGCGGATTCTGGTAGCCGCCGACAATACCGAAGTCGTGCGGGATTAGCGGGTAAAGGTTTCCATGTCCCTGATTGATGCACGCACGTCGCGGGTCCTGTTCACGGTGCTGCTGTTCGCGCTGGCCCTCGGCTTTCTGTACATTGCGCGCCGCACTCTGATTGCATTCCTGTTCGCGGTTTTCTTCGCCTATCTGGTGGACCCCGCGGTTTCCCGGGTCGACCGGTGGGTGCGCGGGCGGGGGCGGGCCATTGGCGTCATTTATCTATTGCTGGTTGCACTCCTGATTACCTTCTTCTTTTTCGTGGGCCCGCAGATCGGCCGCCAGGCCCAGCGTTTGAGCGAATCCTTGCCCAAGCTCCTGGAAACGGTGAGTTCGGGCCAGATTGCCGAACAGATTGGCAAAGAACAGGGATGGAGTGTAACGACCCGGGTGCAATTATCGACGCTTCTGGCCAGCCACCGCAGTGAACTTCTAGGGCTGGCGCAACGCATCGGCGTGCGCGTGGCCGAAGTCGCGCAGCAGGCCTGGCTGCTGATCGTGGTACCCATTCTGGCGGCATTCTTCCTCAAGGATGGACGCTCGTTCGGCGAGGTGCTGCTCTCGTTCGTGCATTCCCGGCCGCAGCGCGAATTCCTCGAGGGGGTGCTGGGCGATTTGAATCAGATGCTGGCCCAGTTCATCCGGGCGCAGCTGACCCTGGCGGCGCTTTCATTCATCGCTTATATCGCGTTTCTGGGGCTGACTGGTGTTCCCTACGCGCTGGTGCTGGGCACGGCCGGCGGACTTCTGGAATTCGTCCCCGTGGTCGGACCCCTGGTCGCCGCCGCCGTTATCTTCGGCGTTGCCCTGCTGATGAGCTATCCGCACTGGTTCGTTCTGCTGATGTTTCTGGCTGCCTGGCGCCTGGTGCAGGACTATGTGATTTCACCCCGCATCATGGGAAAGAGCATGGAACTGCATCCGCTGGCGGCCATTTTCGGCGTCCTGGCCGGCGGCGAGATCGCAGGCGTGCTGGGCATCTATCTGTCCATTCCCATCATGGCCAGCCTGCGCATTGTGTGGCGGCGCTGGCGGCTCTACGCGGAGAAAAAACGCTTCGGGCCGCTGAATGAGTATTCCTTTGGTTCCGAGATCAGTCCCAGAACCTAGGCACGGACCGCATGGGGACAGCCGCCCCCGGCTGTCCAGTCGAGCGCAGCTCGACGGGTTTTAGGCGATGCCGACTTGCGGAGCTTCGCTCCGCCGGACAGCCGGGGGCGGCTGTCCCCACGTGGTCCGTGGTGAACGCAGCGCACCGGCGCTTGACATTGACACTGCTCAGACAACTGTTTCCTCTTCTAGCGCGGAGGTACACGCCGGCCGTGTTGTAAAATCCCAAGAAACCTTATGACTGCGAAAATCCCTGTAGGAATCCTGGGCGCGACTGGAATTGTCGGGCAGCGCTTCGTGCAGATGCTGGAGCATCATCCCTGGTTCGAGGTGGCGTGGCTGGCGGCTTCCGACCGCTCCGAGGGCCGACCGTATGCCGAGGCCGCGCGCTGGAAGCTGAAAACAGCAATCCCCGGAGAGGTAGCGGCAATGCGGGTTGCCCCCGCGACTCCTGACGGAGCGCCCAAAGTCATTTTTGCCGCGCTCGATGCTTCGATCGCGGCCGAGATGGAGCCTCGTTTCGCCGACGCCGGATGCGCCGTGATCACCAACTCCAGCGCGCTGCGCATGCAGAAAGATGTGCCCCTGGTCATTCCAGAAGTGAATCACGATCATGTCAAGCTGCTGGAGTGCCAGGCCTGGCGGAGGAAGTCGGGCGGGTTCGTCGTGACCAATCCAAATTGCTCGGCGATTGGCCTGGTCATTGCATTGGCGCCGCTTCAGCATGCGTTTGGGCTGGACACCGTGATGGCAGTCACCATGCAAGCCGTCAGCGGCGCAGGATATCCCGGTGTGGCTTCGCTGGACATTCTGGGCAACGTGATTCCCTACATCTCGAAGGAAGAAGAGAAGATGGAAGAGGAAACCCGCAAGCTGCTGGGCAAACTGAATGGCTCGGGCATCGTGATGGGCGCGTTCGGCATGAGCGCCCAGTGCAACCGCGTCGCGGTTGAAGACGGCCATACGGAATCGGTTTCAGTGAAACTGACGAAGAAAGCAAAGCCGGAGGAGATCATCGAGGTCTGGAGCAAGTTCCGCAGTTTGCCGCAGGAGATGAAGCTGCCCAGCGCTCCAGAGCAGCCAGTGCGGTATTTGACGTCGAGTGATCGTCCGCAGCCGCGCCTCGACGTCGACTCGGGAAACGGAATGACGACCACGGTGGGCCGGCTGCGTCCGTGTGGCGTGCTGGACTGGAAGTTCACCGTGCTCTCCCACAATACGATTCGCGGGGCAGCGGGAGCGGCGCTGCTGAATGCCGAGTTGCTGAAGGTGCAAGGTTATCTCGATTGAGTTGCGCGGTTTCAGGGTACCCCGGCAAATGGCGAGGTTGGAGCGGGGCTTCAGCCCTGCATTAGAGATCTAATTCCTGGTGGCGGCTTCAGCCGCTGAGGGTGAATTGTTCCGAAGAACTGCAGGGGCTAAACCCCGTTTCCATACGCTGGCTTTCAATGCAGCGCTAAAGCGCTGCTCCGCCCTGCCTTCTCTCTGCCTGAGGAACTTACCTCGATGATCGTCATGAAGTTCGGGGGCACCTCGGTGCAGGATGCCAAGGCCATCGAGCGCGCCGGCGCCATCGTCAAAGGCCGGCTGGAACAGAAGCCGGTGGTGGTGGTCAGCGCCATGGCCAAGGTGACCGACCAGTTGCTGGCCATGGCCCGCGCCGCCGGCGCCGGCGACCGCAAGACCGCGCTGAAACTTTGCCGCGCGCTCCAGGAGCGCCACTACAACACTGCCGGAGAACTGCTGGGGACAGCCCTGTTCACCCAGTTTCATGGCGACCTGGGCGCCGACTTCGAAACTCTGGAAGAACTGCTGCGCGGCATCTCCGCCGTCGGCGAACTCACTCCGCGCACTACAGACTATGTCTCGGCCTTCGGGGAAATTCTCTCCAGCAAAATTGTGGCGGCGGCATTCTCCGCCCTGGGCATGCCTTCCGCGCTGGTGGATTCGCGCGAGTGGCTGGTGACCGACAGCGCTCATATGCGCGCCGCTCCCCAGTTCGAGGAAACCAACCAGAAGTTGCAGTCCAGGGTCGCACCCCTGGTGGCGGCGGGAAGAGTTCCGGTCATGGGCGGCTTCATCGGAGCGTCGAAGGCCGGGATTACCACCACCATCGGCCGCGGCGGGTCAGACTATTCCGCCGCCATTGCAGGCGCCGGCCTTGGCGCCGAACGGATCGAGATATGGACGGACGTGGACGGCATGATGACCACCGACCCGCGCATGAGCGCGGACGCCCGGCGCATCAAGGTGATCAGCTTCGACGAGGCGGCGGAGCTGGCCTACTTCGGAGCCAAAGTCCTGCACCCGGCCACGGTGCTGCCCGCAGTGCAGAAGAATATTCCGGTCTATATTCTGAACTCGGGGAATCCCACGTGCGAAGGCACGCGTATCACAGCTCGCGCGCCCCACTGCCGAAATTTCTTCAAGGCCATCGCGGTGAAAAAGCGAATCACCATTGTGGACGTAGCCGCTCCCCGCATGCAGTTGGCCCACGGCTTTCTCAGCGCGATTTTTGCCGCCTTCGATCGCCACCGCGTGGCCGTGGATGTGGTCTCGACATCGGAAGTAAGCGTGTCGCTGACGGTCGACTCGAACGAGTCCATCCCACCGCTCGCCGCCGACCTGGCTAAACTGGCCGACGTAAAATATGAGGGACGCAAGGCCATCGTCTGCCTGGTGGGCGAGAATTTGCGGGACACTCCCGGCATTGCGGCGCGGGTGTTCGGAGAACTGGCGGACGTCAAGATCCGCATGATCTCGCAGGGAGCGTCGGAGATCAATCTGACGTTCGTGGTCGAGGAGGAAGTGGTTTCCGACGTGGTTCAGCGCCTGCACAAGACGTTCTTTTCGGATTTGGATCCGGAAGTTTTTGCTTAACCTGTGCGCACGATTGGGTTGGGCGAATCCGGGAAGGGCACGACTTCAGTCATGCCGCAAAAGGCGCAAACAGATTCGGCTCTAGCCGCTGGGCTTTGCTGTTGTATGCCGCGGCGCAGCAATCTCAAGGATTTGTTGTGAATCTGCTTATCTTAGGACGCGGTAAGACCGGCTCCCTGGTGGCGGAAGTAGCGCGCCATCGAGGCCATAACATTACGCTGCTGTGCGCGGCGGAGAATCCGCACGCTTCGGCTCTGACCGTGGAGAAACTGCGCGATATAGACATCGTGACTGATTTCACCACGCCGCAGGCCGTGCTGGGAAATATCGAGGCCTGCGTCCGCGCCGGTAAGAACATGGTGGTTGGGACCACCGGCTGGTATGGCGACCTGGACAAAGTACGACAGCTAGTCGAAAAGAGTGGGTCTGGTTTCCTGTATGGCGCGAACTTTTCCATCGGCATCAATTTGCTGTTCGAGGCTGCGCGCACCGCAGCGGGAATCTTGCAGCATCATTATTCGGGCCAAATCTTTGAGCGTCATCACGCCCACAAGAAAGACGCGCCTTCAGGGACGGCGGTGACGCTGCAAAAGATTATTCGTGATGTCTCGGGCAAAGAGCTCGAAATCACCTCGTTCCGCGAGGGCGATGTGGTGGGCATGCACGAAATCGTGCTCGACTCGCCCAACGACACGATTTA
>DASQHA010000166.1:0-18352 GCA_035632335.1 Terriglobales bacterium | reverse complement strand
AGGTGCCGCTCAGTTTCCCAGGCCAAATGCAACACTGCCTGCTACCCGTTCATCGAACCATTATTGCCTGCATTCGCGAGGAGCCGGTTTGCGTTTAGAGGGAGCGATCGGGACAACCCTGACAGGACTGGCGCTCGCGGCGTTTTTCTGCCTGCACGCCAGCGCGCAATCGCCTCCGGCGCAAGAGTTGCCCGCGGCCGGGTCCGCGCCGCAACCGCGTGAGCAGTCACCTCATGCGCCAGCGGTTGGAGCCATTGCCTCCTACGAGGGGCTCATCGTGCAGGGGATTGATTTTCCCGATCTGCCCTCGGCGAATACGACGCGCCTGATCGGCCTGATTCCACAAAAGGCCGGTGCCCCTTTGGAACGTGAAGCCATACGGGAAAGCATTCAGGCGCTGCACGCCACCGGACGTTTTGCCGATATACAGGCTGAGGCCGAGCGCACCCCGGACGGCCGGGTCGCGTTGACGTTTCGCATGCGTGCCAACTTCTTTGTGGGCGAGATATTTTCCGTGGGCGAGCCGAATCCTCCAGCCGCCAACCAGGTGGTGAATGCGTCCAAGCTCCAGCTGGGCGAGCTGTTCACGCGGGAGAAGATGGAGCGCGCGCTGGGCAGCATCAAGCAGCTTATGGAGCAGAACGGCTATTACCAGTCTCGCGTCAGTGACCAGGAAGAGCCCCAGGCCGAGACCCAGCAGATGAATGTCGTGTTTAACATCGCGCCCGGACCCCATGCCCGGGTGGGCCGCGTGACCGTGACCGGCCCGGCCGGATTTTCCGAATTGCAGATCCAGGACATTGCCAAGCTGCACACCGGCGACGACGTGACCGTGCAACGGGTCAGCCGGGCGCTCGACCGCCTGCGGAAGAAATACCAGAAGCAGAACCGCCTTTTGTCCCAGGTCGCCATCTCCAGCCGGACTTATCGTCCGGAGACGAATACCGTGGATTACGCTTTTGAAATCGAGCCTGGTCCGAAGGTAGAGATCGCAGTCGAAGGCTTCAAGATCAGCCGCAGCCAGCTCAAGAAGAACGTCCCGGTCTATGAGGAAAATGCGCTGGACGATGACTTGCTGAATGAAGGCCGGCGCAATCTGCTGAACTACATGCAGGGCCTGGGCTACTTCGATGCCAAGGTCACTCTACACAAGAGTCCGCCCTCGGCCGGCGAGCTGCGGGTGACCTACGATATCGACGCCGGCGACCGGCACAAGCTGCTGAAGCTGGCGATCACCGGCAATAAGAGTTTCAGCGAAGAGCTGATTCGATCGCGCATGCAGATCCAGCCCGCCGGCCGCTTTCTGGCGCATGGCCGGTACAGCCAGTCGCTGCTCAGCGCCGACGTGCGCAACCTTATCGCCAACCCCTATCAGGCCAACGGTTTTCTGGACGTGAAAATTACGCCCAAGGTAGAGGACAACTTTCAGGGCAAGAAGAACGACCTCGCCATCACGCTGCAGATCGATGAAGGTCCGCAGACGAAAGTGGGAAGCTTACACCTCGTCGGCAACGAGACTACCCTGGCCAGTCCTTTTCCCGATCTCAACATTTCTCCGGGCCAGGCCTTTGGATATTCCAAGGTCAACGAAGACCGCGAAATTGTTCTGAACTATTACTTCAACAACGGATTTCCCAACGCAACATTCGAGGCTTCGGCCAAACCGTCGCCCGGCAATCCGCTGCTCATGAACGTTACCTACACCATCCACGAAGGTGACCAGGTCATTGTGGACCAGATTTTCACCGCGGGCCTGGTTCACACGCGCCCGTTTATTGTGCAGCGCGAAATCCAGATTGAGCCTGGCGATCCGCTGAGCCAGATTGACATGCTGAACACCCAGAAGCGCCTGTATGACCTGGGCATCTTCAGCCAGGTAGACGTTGCCGTGCAGAATCCTGACAGCAGCGAACGCGAAAAGAATGTGCTGGTGAACGTGCAGGAAGCCAAGCGCTATACCTTTAATTACGGGCTGGGGCTGGAATTCCAGACGGGACAACCCAGCACCAGCAACAACCAGCCCTTGGGAGGGACCGGGGTCAGCCCGCGGGTCTCGTTCGGCGTGACCCGGCTTAACTTCCGCGGCCTGAATCACACCGTGACGCTCAAGGCCAACGTAGGCGGACTGCAGCAGCGCGGCCTGATCAGTTACGACGCTCCGCGCTGGTTCAACAATCCCAACTGGCGGCTCACCCTGACCGCTTTTTACGACAACACGGTGGATGTCACCACCTTCACGTCGCAACGGCTAGAAGGTTCAGTCCAGGCCGAACAGACCATCAGCAAGACCAGCCTGATGACCTACCGTCTTACCTACCGGCGGGTACGGGCGAGCGACATCCAGAACACCGTCAGCCCCGACCAGATTCCGCTGCTCTCCCAGCCCACCCGGGTCGCCATTCCCAATTTCAGTTACATTCGCAACAAACGCGACAATGATCTGGAGACCACCAAGGGAAACTACACCACGGTTGACGGGGGCGTGGCGGACAGCCATTTTGGTTCGGAGACCGATTTTGGCCGCCTGCTGCTCCAGAATTCCACCTACTACGCCATCGGGCGAAAACGAAACTCGGACCAGAAATTCGTGCTGGCCCGTTCCACTCGTCTGGGAGTAGAGATTCCTTACGGTAATACGTTCATGCCTCAGCCCGGAGCGCAGTGCCTGGAGCCGCAGCCGGGGCAGCCGGCGTGCCTGCCGCTGGCCGAGCGCTTTTTTGCCGGAGGTGGAAATTCACATCGCGGATTCGGATTGAACCAGGCCGGCCCGCGCGACCCCAACACCGGCTTTCCCCTGGGCGGCACGGCGCTGTTCGTCAACAATATCGAGTTGCGCATGCCCCCGCCGACCCTGCCGTTTTTCCAGGACAATATCAGCTTCGTCATCTTTCACGACGCCGGAAACGTCTTCGGCAACGCCCACGACCTGTTCCGCAACCTGCTGCGCTGGAGCCAGAAGAACCCCGGCTTGTGCATGCAGCCCGGCACCGCGACCCAGTGCGACTACAGCTACATCTCGCACGCCATCGGGGTGGGGGTGCGATACAAGACTCCGGTCGGGCCGGTGCGCTTCGATTTCGGATACAATTTAAACCCGCCAGCGTTCCCGGTGTGCAGTGATGTGCTGCAGCCGGGGCAGACTTGCCCGGTGGCCGATTTCGCTCCCCGGCATGCCGGCCGCTTCAACGTGTCATTCAGCATTGGGCAGACTTTCTGATGAAACGTAAACTGTTCACTCTCCTCGGCACGGTCTTAGTTCTGGCGACCACGCTTCCCGCCGGCGCCGGAGAACTGATCGACCGCGTCGTAGCTACCGTAAACGGCCACATTATTCTTTTGAGCGATTGGGAAGATTCGCTGCGCTACGAGGCCTTCAGCAGCGCACGGCCGCTGGATGGTGTGACCGCCGAAGAACGCAAGTCAGCTCTCGATCACCTGATTGACCAGGAATTGCTGCGTGAGCAACTCAAGGACTCAGATATCCAGCAGGCTTCCGCGGAAGACGTGGCGCGGCGTGTGACCGAGATCCGGAAGCAATACCCCGAAGCCGAGACCGAACTCGGCTGGCGGACGGTTCTCGACCGCTACCGCCTGAACCCGGAAAATCTCGAGCGCCGGGTGGCGGCCGAACTCGACTTGATGCGGCTGGTGGATGCGCGGCTGCGGCCCTCGGTGACAGTAGACTCGAAGAGCATCGAGAGCTACTACAACCAGGAACTGCTCCCGCAACTCCGTCAGGCCGGCGGGCAGAGCGTTCCGCTGGCGGCCGTCACCTCGAAAATCAAGGAACTTCTTACCCAGAAGAAGATCAGCCAACTGCTGACCACCTGGCTCCACGACTTGCGGGCCGGAAGTCAAATCCGCGCCGAGGCATTGACGGCCGGGGCCGGAGGCCGGAGCCAATGAGCGAAACCGGCGTGAAGCCGGGGCGCCGCCAGATCTGGAAGTTTTTCCTGTGGCTAGCATTGGTGGGCGGGGTCGCGCTGGCCGGCCTCGGCTGGTACAGCACGACGGAGTCCTTCAGAAACCTCGTGCGGGAACGGCTGATCGCCAGCCTGGAGCAGATGACGGGAGGACGCGTCACACTGGGCAGCATTCACGTCGTCCCTTTCCACCTGCAACTGGAAGTCCGCGATCTCACCATTCATGGCCGGGAGCAGCCGGGAGAGATTCCGTACGCCCACGTCAACAGCCTGTTGGCGCAGGTCAAAATCCTGTCCCTGCCGCATCCTGAACTGGGACTCGATTATGTGGTGCTCGATCATCCCGTCATTCACATAATTCTTTATCCCGACGGCACCACCAATCAGCCCCAGCCGGTGGTGAAGCAGCTTTCCCAACAAGCTCCGGTGGAGAGCCTGTTCGCTCTCTCCATCACCCGCCTCGAAATGCGCCGCGGCGAGCTTATCTGGGGTGACCAGAGAGTCCCGCTCGATTTTCAGCTGCGGGACGTGTCTGCCGACATGAGCTACTCGCTTTTTCGCGGCCGCTACGAGGGAAACCTCCTGCTGGGCAAAGCCGACACCACGTTCGATGGTTATCGTCCCTTTGCCTGGACCGCCGAGGCGCACTTCAGCCTGGCCCGGAACAGCATTGTGGTGCGCTCCCTCAAGGCGACTTCGGGGCGCTCGCGCCTGCAGGCCAAGGGGACGGTGGAGAATTTCAGCCGGCCCAAGGTGGCGGCGGATTATGACATCAGTCTTGACCTGGCCGAGGCAGCCGCAATCGCAAGGCGGCCCGAAGTGCGGCGGGGCAACGTCGAGCTGACCGGGCGTGGTTCCTGGTCGGCGCCAAACTTCTCCGCGATCGGCAAACTCCTGCTGACGAATCTTGACTGGAAGGACGCTCCGGTCGGGGTGCACAATGCCAGCCTCAACGCCCAGTACACCCTCGATCAGAAGCGGCTGTCGCTCTCGCAAATCGACGGTCACGTGCTGGGGGGAAACGTCTCGGGGGACGCCGCGGTGGCGAACTGGTTGAGTCCTCCGCCCAACGGCAAGAACACGCGGGAGAAAAGAACAGATCCGCAGACCGGAAGCGTGCACCTTCGCTTCAAGGACCTGTCCGCGGCCGAAATTGCCGGGGCCCTGGCCACACCTTCGCGTCCCTTCGAAAAGATCAAACCGGCGGGCCTGGCCAACGGAAGCGTAGAAGTCAGCTGGCGGGACACTATCCGCAACCTGGAAGCCCGATTCGTGGGCGACGTGGTCCCGCCGCCGCAGTCATCGAACGCGCGATTTCCGCTTACGGCTCACGCCCAGGGCGTTTACCGGACGGGTCCCGGTGAATTGGAACTGGCGGAACTGACGGCCTCCACCCGCGCCACCCAGATTCGCGCATCGGGCACGCTTTCTTCCACCGCGGCGCTCAAACTTTCGGTCACCACCACCAATCTGGGCGAATGGCAGCCGGTTTTTGCGGCAGCGGGATACGCCGGGCAAATTCCTGTGACGCTGAAAGGCCACGCGTCGTTTAACGGCACCGCCACCGGAAAGCTTTCCCAGATCGCCATCGCGGGCAATCTGCAGTCGCAGGATTTCGAGACGTTGATTCCAGCTACGTCGCACACTCCCGAAAAGATGGTCAACTGGAACGCGCTGCGGGCGGACATCCAATTGTCACCGTCGCTTTTTGCCGTGCACAACGGCACACTGAGCCGCGATCCGGATTCGCTCAAATTTGATTTCCGGGTCCAGCTGAACCAGCGGCGGTTCAGCGATACCAGCCCGGTGCAGGCGCACCTGGATACCGAGAACGCCGATTTGCCCGGCATTCTTGCCCTGGCAGGATACGCATACCCCATCACCGGGACGGTGGACCTGCACCTGCAAGTGTCGGGCACGCGGTCCTCACCGCAGGCCCAAGGCCACATCCTGCTGCGTGACGGAAGCATTTACGGCGAGCCGGTGGAACGCTTCAGTTCGGACGTGAGTTTCAACGGGGAAGAAGCCGAACTCCAGAATATGCAGCTGACCCACTACGAATCGACGGTCAGCGGCGGCGCTACCTACAACCCCGACAGTCACGCTTTCCGCTTTGACCTTAAGGGTGCCAATTTTGATCTGACCCGCGTATCCATGCTGCAAAGCGCTCGCGTTGCGGTGACCGGCGCCGCGGATTTCACCGCGAATGGCTCGGGCACCCTGGAACAGCCGACCTTCAACGCCGCCATTCATCTGCACAATCTCACGTTCGACCAGGAACGCGCCGGCGACTTCACCATCAATGCAGTGTCGCAGGGAGCGGAGCTGCGCATCACGGGAGAATCCCAGTTCGAAAAGGCTGACGTCAAGGTCGAGGGCAACGTTCATCTGCGCGAGGACTGGCCGGCTGACGTCTACTTCCGCTTTCATCAGTTCGAGCTCGATCCCATCTTTCGGACCTACCTGCACGGAGCGGTGAATGGGCATTCCCGGGCGGACGGCGAAGTACACATGGTAGGCCCATTGCGGCGGCCGGGCGAACTGCAATTCATTGCCAACCTCGAAAATCTGGATGCCGACGTCGAAAACGTAAAGATCAAGAACCAGGGCCCAATCCGCTTTTCCGTGTCCAACCAGATGTTGCAGATTGACCAGTTCCATCTGCTGGGAGAAGACACCGATATCTCCGCCACCGGCAAAGTGCACTTGAGTGGCGACCGTGATCTCGATCTGCGGGCCCAGGGCCGGGCCAATCTGAAACTGATTGAAAGCTTCAATCCAGATTTCAGTTCGTCCGGCGTAGTCTCGGTCGATATGTCGGTAGCGGGCCCGCTGGCCAAGCCGGTTATGCAGGGCAAGGTGCAGGTGACCAGTGGGGCCGTGGCCTATATTGACCTACCCAGCGCGCTGAGCGATATCAACGGCTCGCTGATTTTCAACCAGGACCGGCTGCAGATCGAAAGTCTCACCGCCCACACCGGGGGCGGACTGGTGAGTTTTGGCGGCTACGCGACCGCTTACAACGGTAAGTTCAACTTCGACCTCTCAGTGCGGGGGCAGGATGTGCGGCTGCGCTATCCCCCGGGGGTCAGCGCCATGGCCAATGCCGACTTGCATTTTGCGGGCAGTGCGGCCGCTTCGACCTTGAATGGGGAAATTATCGTCACCAAGCTGGCCATGACGCCGGGCTTTGACTTCGGCCGGTATCTCGAGCGCTCCCAGAGTTCCGGCCTGGCGCCGACCAACCAGCTTCTGAACCGGATTCGGCTTGATGTTCACATCGCCACCACTCCCGAACTGCAGATGCAGACGGCCAGCATGCGGCTTTCCGGCGACGCTGATCTGCATCTGCGCGGCACCGCCGCCAAGCCCGCCATCCTGGGGCGCGCCGACGTCATTGAGGGCGAGGTGCAGTTTAACGGGACAAAGTATCGCCTGGAGCGCGGCGACATTACCTTCATCAATCCCGTGACCACCACCCCCGTGCTTGATTTGCAGGCCACCACGCGGGTGCAGGATTACGACATTACGCTCAACCTGAACGGCCAGATTGACCGCCCCAATGTAACTTACCGTTCGGAGCCGCCGCTGCCCACCGCTGACATCATCGGACTGCTGGCCTTCGGGCAGACCTCGGAAGAATCGGCGCAGCTGAACCAGTCGCAGTCGGCGTTCAATTCCGAGACTTCGAACGCCATCCTCAGCGCAGCCCTGAACGCGACCGTCAGCAACCGGGTGCAGAAGCTGTTCGGAGTCAGCCGCATCAAGATCGATCCTCAAGGCTTCACCACGGAAACTTCGTCCACCCAGACCGGTCCCGCGGTCACCATCGAACAGCAGGTGAAAAATAATCTGACGCTGACCTACACCACCAACGTCGCCGGGGCTTCGCAGCAGATTATCCAGGTGGAATATAACGTCACCCGCAGCGTTTCCATCGTGGCGCTGCGTGACCAGAACGGGGTCGTCAGCTTCGACGTCCGCGTCCGCCAGCGCAAGAAATAATGGAGTGGTCAGGCTCGTGTGGTCCTGCTTGCGTGGTTGCCGGCGACTTGCCCGCAGTCTCCCGGCCTCCACATCAAGACCGCTGCCAGCGTTGGGATCTGGTTTCGCATTGATGCCGGCGGCCGGGATGCGCGGGCGGGTCGCCCGCGACCACATAAACCGCCACAAACCACACAAACCATACAAACCACCACACAGCCAGCACGGCGGTTTTGCCAGGAGTATTCTGAATCGGCTTGGTTGCCGAACTTCATCCCGATCGTTTCAGTGTCGAACGCCGGCACATGGTGAAGACCCAGCTTCGCGCCCGCGGAATCCGCGATCTGCGCCTCCTGCAGGCGATGGCGGACATCCCGCGGCACGAGTTTGTGGATCCGCGGTATCGTGATCAGGCCTACGAAGATCATCCCCTGCCCATCGATGCCGGCCAGACGATTTCGCAGCCCTACATCGTTGCTCTCATGCTCGAGCTTCTGCAGCTTGAGCCTTCGTCGAAGGTGCTGGAAATCGGGACCGGCTCCGGCTATCAGGCTGCGGTGTTGAGCCAGCTGGCCAGCCACGTCTACACCGTCGAACGTCATCCAGAGCTGGCGCGGCAGGCGGCAGAGACACTGTCCCGTCTCGGGTTGACCAACGTCAGCGTCGTGACCGGCGACGGAAGCCTGGGCCTGGCGGAACAGGCTCCGTTCGACGCCATCGTCGTGGCCGCCGCCGCCGCGCAGATTCCTCCCGCGCTTTTTGAGCAGTTGCGCGAGGGCGGACGCATGATCATCCCGGTCGGTCCGCCGGAGGCGCAAGAGTTGCAATTGGTGCGTAAGCAGGAGGGAAAGGCGATGATCAGTATGAGGGAAGGGTGCCGGTTCGTGCCTTTGATCAGCGGATGAGATCGGGACCAGAAATTTCAAAATCAACTTCAACCTCAAAGGCCGCGGGCGAGGGCGCCCTCTCCACACGAGCTGTGCATTACAATTCTGGTGTGCCTCTGCTGCGCAATCTGCGGGTTACTCTGGAAATGATCAAGTGGGAGCATTCCATTTTTGCGCTCCCTTTCGCTTTGTGCGGAGCCATGCTGGCGGCCGACGGACTGCCCGGGGGACATCAGTTGTTGTGGATCATTGTCGCCATGGTCTCGGCCCGCTCCGCCGCCATGGCCTTCAACCGCTTGGCCGACGCTTCGATTGACGCAGCCAACCCGCGCACCCAGACCCGCGCCTTGCCGGCGGGGACGCTGACGCCCGCGTTTGTCGCAACCTTCGTGGTGGTTTCCTGTGCATTGTTTGTGCTGGCCGCCTCCCGGCTCACCCACCTTGCCCTGCTGCTTTCTCCGGTGGCGCTGGCAGTCGTGTTGCTGTACTCCTACACCAAGCGTTTTACGCGATGGTCGCATCTGGCGCTGGGTCTGGCGCTGGGCATCGCCCCGTCGGCGGCCTGGATCGCGGTGCGCGGGTCTTTCGATCCCCGTATTCTTCTTCTTACCGCGGCGGTAATGTTCTGGGTGGCGGGTTTCGACGTCCTCTACGCCTGCCAGGATTTCGAATTCGACCGGCAGGCGGACCTGCACTCTATTCCTCGCTATTTCGGCATCGGGCGCGCGCTCTGGATCGCGCGCCTGTTCCATGTGCTCATGCTGGTCTTGCTGATGATACTGGTGGCGGCCTTCGGACTGGGTACGCTGGCGGTGCTCGGTGTCGTCGTGGTCGCGCTGCTTCTGGCTTATGAGCACTCCCTGGTTTCGCCCAACAATCTCTCCAAACTGAACGCAGCCTTCTTCACTATGAATGGCGTGATTTCGGTTGTGTTTTTCGTTTTTGTCGCCGCGGACCTGTTGCTGAGGAAGTAGGCTTCCGGCTGGATTGTCTATCTTTGCGCGGAGGGCGGGACGCCCTCCGGACTGCCGGCGGGACGCCGGCGCTACTGTCCCGCGTCCCGGGATGCTGAAAGATACTCCCAAGGCATGCCGCGACTGTCGCTTCCTGTATGCCCTGCGGTATCATCAATAGTGATGTCTACTGTGCATTCATTTCAGACTGACGACGCCCGCCTGGGACCGGTGCACCGCAAGGTTGTCGCGGGTGAACGCCTGAACGCGGATGACGCCCTCGTTCTTTACCGGACGGGCGACATACTGGCTGTAGGTTGGATGGCCAACTACGTGCGCGAGCGTATGCATGGCGACAAGACATACTTCAACGTCAATCGCCATCTGAACCCGACCAATGTGTGCGTGGCGGCCTGCCGCCTCTGTGCCTTCGGACGCAAAAAGGACTCGCCCGGCGCATACACCATGGCTTTGGAAGAGGCGTTCGAGACTGCCGCCACCGGTTATAGCGAGGCGGTTACGGAGTTCCACATTGTCGGCGGATTGCATCCTGACCTGCCGTTTCAGTATTTCCTCGACCTGATTTCCGGGCTCAAGCAGCGCTTTCCCCAAGTCCATTTGAAGGCCTTCACCATGGTCGAGGTGGCCTATCTGTCAAAACGCGCGAAGCTTTCGATTCGGGAGACACTCGAGCAACTGAAGGCCGCGGGCGTGGATTCATTACCCGGCGGCGGTGCGGAAATTTTTGCTGACCGGGTCCGCCATATCATTTGCGACCACAAAATCGATGGCGACCAATGGCTCGATACGGCGAAGCTGGCGCATCAGATCGGGTTGAAGTCGAATGCCACCATGCTGTACGGCCACGTCGAGAATGACGAAGACCGGGTCGACCACCTGCTTAAACTCCGCGCCCTGCAGGACGAGACCCACGGCTTCCAGACGTTCATTCCTCTGGCCTTCCATCCCGACAACACGCCGCTGCAGCACTTGCCCAAGACCAGCGGCATGCTCGACATCAAACAGATCGCAGTCAGCCGGCTGGTGCTCGACAACTTCCCCCACGTGAAGGCTTACTGGCAGATGATGACGGCGAAGATCGCGCAAATTGCGTTGCGCTTCGGCGCCGACGATATCGACGGCACCGTCATAGAAGAAAAGATTTATCACGATGCCGGCGCCACCACTCCCCAAGGCATGCGCCGCCAGGACCTGGTGCGCCTGATCCGCGAGGCGGGCAGGGAACCGGTCGAGCGCGATACCCTGTACCGCCCGGTTACGCGCACCGAAACGTCGGTCACGGTCGCCGTGTGAGTCTCGCGAGGACCGGAATGACCTCTCGTTCCGTTTGATTGACGCGTCAAGATTCTGCCATCCCTTTCCCTGCGAATGGGCGGCGCTCGCCGTCTTGGCGCAAGCACGTGCTATTCTTTCCCGTTCTTATCGCTACCGGTAAATGTATGGAGGAGCACAATGGCCTTTTCACGCCGTGATTTTCTCTCGACCGCCGTGGTCGGAGCCGTGTCTCTGGGCCTGGATGCAAACCTGGAGGGAGAAGATCGGAAGAAACCCAATCCGAATACAGCAGACGCTGCAGCGGTACCCGGCAAGCGCCCGATTATGATCAGCGCCGGGAACGGATTTCCCTATCTGGACGGCGCCTTCGCCTTCCTGAAAAATGGCGGCGACACGCTCGATGCCGCTCTCAAGGTTGTAAAGGGACCGGAGGACGATCCCGACGAAGACAGCGTTGGATTGGGTGGGTTGCCGAATGAAGAAGGCGTTGTGGAGCTCGATTCCTGCTGCATGCACGGTCCGACCCGCCGCGCCGGCTCTGTAGGGGGCGTTCGGAATATCAAGAACGTTTCGCTGGTCGCCAAGGCCGTGATGGAGCACACCGGCCACGTGATGCTGGTGGGTGAAGGCGCGGAGCGTTTTGCAGTCGCCCAGGGTTTTCCTCGCGAAAATCTGCTGACCGAACATTCCCGCAAGATCTGGCTGCTGTGGAAGGAAACTCATTCCGACTGGTGGGGGCCGGGATTGGCCAGTCCGGACTGGCATAAGCGGCTGCCGGCGGAGCCGCACGCCGACGAGTTCGAGCGCCGCATCGAGCGCATGAAGCAGGTGGCTTCCGATATCGGCATCGCGCCCGAAGAGCGCTCGGCCGCCATCCGCAAGGTTTTGTTTCCCCCCACCGGCACCATTCATTGTTCTGCGCTCAACGAAAAGGGCGAGATTTCCGGAACCACCACCACCAGCGGCCTGGCCTGGAAGCTGCCCGGGCGTTGCGGCGACTCTCCCATTATCGGGGCGGGTTGTTATACCGACCAGGATGTGGGCTCAGCGGGAGCGACCGGCAGCGGAGAAGAAAACATCAAGGTCGCGGGCGCGCACACCATCGTGGAAAATATGCGCCACGGCATGTCGCCCTTCGATGCCGGTATGGACGCACTGAAGCGCATCGTGCGTAATTACAACGGCGACATGAATCGCCTCCGCTTCATCGACATGGTTTTTTACGTGCTCCGCAAGGACGGCGCTTACGCCGGCGTCTCCCTGTGGGACGGCTACGAACCGGGCAAGCCGCATCAGATCGCGGTGCACGACGGGTCGAGACGGTCGGAGAAGACGGTCAGCCTGTTCTCGGGAGTTTCGCAGGAGTGGCCGCCGGTGTTGGCGTAGGCCACGCCTTGAGTCGGGATTCAGGCAAATGCGTCCACTCCTGCCTGTCGGGCGGCGGCAAGCAAACGTCGGTCCAAAGTGGCAAGAGGCAGCCGCTCGCGGCGGGCGGTGTCGAGGTAAACCGCGTCATATGCCGAAAGCTGAAAGGCTCGGGCAGTGCTGAAGACCTGCCGTAAGGGGTGAGGAGCCGCCATTATTACCAGCAGAATTTGTCGACGCGAAACAACGGAGTTTACACGAACCTCACCTTCACATCCGGCCCCTTCTCCAGATGGATGCTGTCGATGAAGCGCACCTTTCCGGTGCGCAGCGTCAGCACGACCGAGGTGGTTCGCGTGCCTTCGCCGAAGAAGCGCACGCCTTTCAGCAACGATCCGTCGGTCACTCCGGTGGCGGCGAAGATAAGCTGCTTGCCCGGGGCAAGGTCCTCGGCCTCGTAGATCTTATTTTTGTCCTTGATGCCCATGCGCGCGATGCGCTCTTCCAGTTCCGGCTTGTCGATCACCAGGCGGCCCAGCATGTAGCCGTTCAGACAGCGGATGGCGGCCGCGGTAATCACGCCCTCCGGCGCGCCGCCCGAACCCATGACCGCGTGGACTCCGGTCCCGATGACCGCGGCCGCGATGCCGGCCGACAGATCACCGTCGCCGATCAGCCGGATCCTCGCTCCGGCCTTGCGGATCTCAGTAATCAGCTTCTCGTGCCGTGGCCGGTCGAGAACAATGATCACCAGGTCCTCAACGTCGCGGTGCATGCGTTTGGCGATGTTCTTGAGGTTGTCGATCACCGGCGCATCAATGTCCACCGCGCCCTTGCAGGACGGGCCGACCACGATCTTTTCCATGTAGCAGTCCGGCGCGTTCAGCAGCCCGCCGCTTTCGGAAGCGGCCAGCACGGTGATGGCGCCGGGCGCGCCGGTGGCGCACAGGTTCGTGCCCTCGAGGGGATCGACGGCGATGTCCACTTCGGGAACTTCGGTGCCGTCGGGAAATTCGGCACCAACCTTTTCGCCGATGTAGAGCATCGGCGCTTCATCGCGTTCCCCTTCGCCAATCACGATAGTGCCGCGCATGGGGATCGAATCCATGGTCTTGCGCATGGCCTCGGTGGCCACCTGGTCGGATAGCTTTCGTTCGCCCTGTCCCATGGTGTGCGCGGAGGCGATGGCCGCGGTTTCCACCACTCGAAGAAATCTTGAAGCCAGGTCGCTTTCAATGTTGCGGCCAAACGTCCTGGCCTTGGCTTCCGATTTGCCGTTCGCTGCCATGAATGCCCCCTGATCGCTGAAAGTTGTACTCGAGCGCGGTCAACGACTATACCGCCGACGGGCTGTGAAGGGAAAGTTACGGGCGGCACTGTGGGTCGGACACTCTTGTCCGACCTCCTTGGACTTGATTTTTAACTCTGCATACGAAGGTGTGGGATTGCAACAAGTTCCCGCAATTCAAAATCAAAATCAAAAGCGGCGGACAGGAGTGTCCGCCCCACACGAACTAGAACGCGTCGATGCCAGTCACGCTCTGCCCGATAATCAGGGTGTGAATGTCGTGCGTTCCTTCGTAGGTCTTCACTGACTCCAGGTTCGCCATGTGACGGAAGATGGGGTACTCGTCGGCGATGCCGTTGGCCCCCAGGATGTCGCGCGCCATGCGGGCGCACTCCAGCGCCATCCAGACATTGTTTCGCTTGGACATGGAAATATGCTGCGGCCGGACCTTGTCTTTGTCTTTGAGGCGACCGACTTGCAGCGCCAGCAACTGGGCCTTGGTGATCTCAGAAATCATCCAGGTAAGCTTTTCCTGCACCAGCTGATGCGAGGCGATGGGCTGATCGTGAAACTGCTTGCGGAACAGTGAATATTGCAGGGCGCAGTCGTAGCAGGCCATGGCGGCGCCGATGGCGCCCCATCCGATGCCGTAGCGCGCCTGGCTCAAACACATCAGAGGAGACTTCAGGCCTCCGGTTTTCGGCAGCAGGTTCGATTCCGGGATGTGAACGTCCTGCAGCGATAGGCTGGACGTGACCGATGCGCGCAGCGACCACTTGCCGTGAATGTCCTCGGCGCGGAAGCCGGGGCGATCGGTTTCGACCAGAAAGCCGCGAATCTGGTTGTCTTCGCCCTCCGCCTTGGCCCAGATAATGGCAACGTCAGCGATCGAGCCTGAAGTGATCCACATCTTTTCGCCGTTGAGGATGTATTCCTTGCCCGACTTTTTGGCGCGCGTCCGCATGCCTCCGGGATTGGAACCGAAGTCGGGCTCGGTCAGGCCGAAGCAGCCAATCTTCTCGCCCTTCTGCATGGCCGGGAGCCAGGCCTGTTTCTGCTCATCGCTGCCGAAGGCGTAAATTGGATACATGGCCAGCGACGAGTGCACGCTGACGAAAGAACGGACGCCGCTGTCACCCCGTTCCAGTTCCTGCATCACCAGGCCGTATTCAACGTTCGACATTCCGGCGCAGCCGTAGCCTTTCAGGCTGGCGCCGTAGAGGCCCAGGGCCGCCATGGGCTTTACCAGTTCCTTGGGAAAGCGTCCGGCGCGGTTGCACTCCTCGATGATGGGAATGAGATTGTCTTCGATGAATTTGCGCGTGGTATCGCGCACCAGGCGTTCGTCGTCCGTGAGCAGGGAATCGAATTCGAGGAAATCAACTCCCCGGAACTTGATGGCCATCAGCTTCTCGTTTCTGTTTCATCGCCGCGAACAGGGGCAGGCACTCAGGGAGTGGAAACCCTTGAAGGTAACAAAGGGTGGGAGGGCAGTCAAACGAGGTTAGGGGGCAGTGGGCGAGCAAACCGGCACGATGGTGACCGCTTGCGGGTTGGGGAAATAATGACGTTGAAAGTAGAGCGCCACATTGACCAGGGCAATCATCACCGGCACTTCCACCAGGGGCCCGATGACGGCTGCGAAGGCGGCTCCGGAGTTGATGCCGAATACCGACACGGCCACCGCAATCGCCAGTTCGAAGTTGTTGGAAGCGGCGGTGAAGGCCAGGGTTGTGGTCTTGGAATAATCCGCGCCCAACTTTTTGCCCGTGTAAAAGGACACCAGAAACATCAGCACGAAGTAGATCAGCAGCGGCACGGCGATGCGGAGAACATCTAAGGGCAGGCGCACAATGTACTCGCCCTTCAGCGAGAACATCACGACAATCGTGAACAGCAGAGCGACCAGTGTCAGCGGGCTTATGCGGGGAACGAAACTCCGGTTATACCAATCGCTCCCCCGAGCGCGAACCAGTACGACCCGTGTCAGGAATCCGGCGAGAAATGGAATTCCGAGATAAATGAAGACGCTCTTTGCAATCTCGGCCATGGACACATTGACCACCGCGCTGCGAAGGCCGAGCCGCGCCGGAAGGACCGTAATAAATACCCACGCGTAAATGGAATAGAAGAAAACCTGAAACAGGGAATTGAAGGCGACCAGGCCAGCCGCGTACTGCGTATCGCCCTGGGCCAGTTCATTCCAGACGATCACCATGGCGATGCAGCGCGCCAGGCCGATCATGATCAGTCCCGCCATGTACTCCGGATATCCGCGCAGAAATACAATAGCGAGAACGAACATCAGAATCGGCCCCACAACCCAGTTCTGCAGCAGCGAGAGGCCGAGCACCCGCTTATTGCGAAAGACCTCGTGCAGCTCTTCATATCGCACCCGGGTGAAGGGTGGATACATCATCAGGATCAATCCCGCCGCGATCGGAACCGACGTGGTCCCGATGTTGAAGCGATTCAGAAACGGCACCACTCCGGGCACCAGCCAGCCCAATACGACGCCCGTGACCATGGCGGCAAAGATCCACCCGGTCAGATAGCGGTCCAGAAAGCCGAGACGACGGGTTGTCTTCATATTGGAGAATTCTCATGCTGCGCAGACGATGACCAAACCCAGCCGATTGCGGAACGACGTCGCTATTCGTGCCGGACCGGCGTCATCGTCTGGCCGATGTTGTCGAGCTCCCGCTTTAGCGCCAGGCGGTCGAGACTCTTGAGCGGAAGGCAGAGAAACAGGCTGATTCTGCGGTCCAGGATAAAAAACGCCTCGCGAAACGCCCGCTCTATCTCCGCTGCGCTGCCGCGAACCGCGGCCGGGTCTGGAACGCCCCAGTGGGCGGTCATGGGCTGTCCCGGCCATACCGGGCAGACCTCTTTGGCGGCGTTATCGCATACCGTAAAGACAAAATCCAGCCGGGGAGATCCAGGCAGGGAGAATTCATCCCAGGCCTTGCTGCGCAGGCCCTTGGTCGGCAGGTGCGCGATTTCGAGCTGGTGCAAAGCTTCCGGTCGAACCGTTCCTGAGGGATGACTTCCGGCGCTGTAGGCGGTGAAATTCGGGCGGCCCTTGAAGTTCAAAATCGCCTCGGCCATGATGGAGCGCGCGGAGTTGCCCGTGCACAGGAACAGGACGTTGTAGTGCCCTTTCATGATCGTTCTCTCCTAATTGCAGCAGCTCGGTCCACAGCATGTCTTCGCTGCCACTCCGGCTGGTTTGACTGCGCGGACGAAAGCGCTCATGAACTTGCCGTCAACCCGCGGCGCAATCGCGTCCACATCAACGCCTTCCGCCGAAAGGATGTCCCGCGCATCGTCGGCGCGATAGATCCGCGTCGGCTCAATTTCAATTTGCTCGAACCCGGCGGCCGCGAGCTTGCTGCGAAATTCGTCATCGTCGAGCGCTCCCGCCACACAGCCGACCCACAGCAGCACGCTGCGGCGAATCTCCGGTGCGATTTCGCCCCGGGTTACAACGTCGGAAACCGCGAAGCGGCCGCCCGGCTTCAGCACGCGAAGGGCTTCCCGGAGCACGCGATCCTTGTCCCCCGAAAGGTTGATCACGCAATTGGAGATGATCACGTCCACCGAGTTGTCGGGCAAAGGGATGTGCTCGATCTCGCCCCGCAGGAACTCGACGTTCTCCGCGCCCGCTTTGCGCTTGTTTTCATTGGCCAGCGCCAGCATCTCATCCGTCATATCGAGACCGTAGGCTTTGCCGGTGGGACCGACTCGCTTCGCCGACAGCAGAACATCCACGCCGCCGCCCGAGCCAAGATCGAGAACCACTTCTCCGGGATTCAACTTCGCCAGGGCAGTCGGATTTCCGCACCCCAGGGAGGCGAGAATGGCCTCCTGGGGAACTTGTCCCGCCTGGGCAGAGTTGTAGAGATCAGAAGTGATAGGGTCGCAGCCCGAGACGCTGGCTGCAGTGGCGCCGCAGCAGGCACTGCCGCCCTGGTTCACGCGCAGGGCTGCCTGGCCATATCTTTCCTTGATGACGCTCTTGAGGTCGGTAGTGCTCATGGTGGGCTCCTATTTGCAAAGCTGGACGATGGTTTGTGGTTTGACAGCCTTGTTCCGGGTGCAGCATTCGGCGTAGAGGAATTGCAGCAGCTCCTGGAGTGCTTCTGTGTTGGCGGTGTAGCGCAGGAAGGTGCTTTCGCGGCGCACGTTCACCAGTTCCTCGTTCTTCAGTTTCTCCAGGTGGTGGGAAAGGGTGGAGTTGGGAATGTCGAGTTCGGACTGGATGTCGCCCACGACCATGCCATCGGGATGCGCGGATAACAGCAATCGGATGATGCGAAGTCGTGGTTCGGTGCCCATGGCAGACAGCATGTCGGCATATCTGGCGACGTTCTCGGTGCTTTCTTTACGTGAGGCGGCGGCGGGCATATTTCGATAATTGCAGAAATATAGTCCCGTGTCAAGCTGACCCCGCATTCGATTCGGACCAACTTGGGCTTGAGTGCATAACCGGAACCGGGACGCAGGTGGGAACCGTTTTGACAAACTTTTTGCAAGTTCCGGACGCGCTTTCGCCTGCAGGCATCTAAGCTTAAGTAAGTTGCGCTGCGGCCTATAACCGAGGCACAATACAGCGGTTTCCTGGACTCGACACGAATGAATCTAAGCCAGCGATCC
>DASQHA010000165.1:0-2742 GCA_035632335.1 Terriglobales bacterium | reverse complement strand
GCCAAGGCCGGAGATGGCCTGGGTACCGACGGAATTCGAGTAATCAGCGCGGCCGGCTTTACCCCGGCCGCCATGGCCTTCCTGGCGGCTTCGGTCGAAAGCGGCGGCTGCTTCATCGGCCCCTGCAGATCCGGATTCACGATAATCTGGCGGTCGTAGCGCAGGTCCACGGATTCCAGCTTGTCGAACTGTTGCTGCCACTCCTGCAGGTGAGTGACGTAAATCTTGTAGCGTTCCAGGTAGTTGGAAGATCCCAGGTGGACCAGCACTTCGCCGGCGTGATTGTTGGCCATGACTTTGACGTCGTCGGGATCCGAGAGATCGATCTCGCTGAGTTCCTGCGAGTAGCGCGCGCCCCCCGCATCAAGCTGGCTGACCACATTGTTGTAAATCTTCATGCGGGCGGCGCGAGTGGATGGCGGCTCGCCGCTATTCATGCCGACGACTACGGGAAAGGAATATTTTTTCTTGCTGGGCAGTTCCATCAGGGTTCCGACGGCGTCGGTAAGCATGATCCTCGAGCCCACGCGCGCAAAAGCTACCGGCGTGCGTTCATGGATTTCCACTTTCAGCCGGTTGGGGACAAAGCGCATGACGCTGGCGGATTCGACCCACGGAATCTGCTCCAGCTGGGTTTTCCGCTGGACCAGCGGCACGAAGAAAATGTTGCGGCCGATGTCGCCGCCCATGACCTCCATCACCTGGGCGCGGGTAACGTTCTGCAGTCCGCTGATGTCGATGTCGTCGCTCGATTCGACTCTAAAACGCCAGGAGCGCTCGCCGTAGTGATAGAGGGCGGCAACCGTCAATCCGCAGACGAAGACCATGGCCAGGGCGACTGCGGCCCAGGTCAGGCGGGTCACAGTCTTTTTCGGAAGTGAACCGCGACGGACGGAGACGCGCTTCTGTACACGCAGGAAGGGAGGTTCCTGTTCCACGTCCAAGTCGAGCAGGCGCGCATCTTGCGCTTCTTCGCGCCCTGGCTCGTCGGCCAGTGGGTACAACTCCTCCTGCGAGATGGTGGGTCCGGATTTCCGCGCCATCAAACCAGGTCAGTTGTCGTAGGGAACCGCTGAGCAAAATTACTATAAATGCTTTTGCGCAAGAGAGATAGAAAAATTTGGCGAGTTTTGCACAGGGTGCGTAAGGATAGGCGTCCTCACCAGTCCGGTCGGGCACGGCTCGAAAGTTTACGGGCCGCGAGAGAATGCTGTGCGCTAGAAAGTAACCCCGGGTGTCTCCGGGGGCTGGGGAATTTCTACGACTATGTTCCTGGCTGGCCAGACAATGGTGCGGGGAGCGCGCTGCAACGCCTGCACCCGCACTCTCATGGCCTGCAACCGGACCAATTCCGCCTGGCGGCGCACCAGGATACGCTGTGCGCAAGCCAGCCGGGCCTGCACATCGTTCGGAATGCCGTTGTTGACATCGATTACCGCGAGCGCCGGGTTGGCGAAGTCATCTTCTTGTCGTCCCAGTACAGAATCTGCCAGTCCAGCATAGTTCGCAGCCACCTCGGAAGCCTGTGCCATCATCGAAATCGTCCGCTGGGCGAGCCGGTCCTCCCAGCCCCGGTGCCCGGTCGCGACTCCGGTAATGGTGGCCATCGCAAGAACTCCCAGGGTCAGCCAGTACATGATTTTTTCGGATTCCATGGCATTTTCCTTTGTCCCGTTAGACGGGCCAGGGAAACAGTCGTTATCAGACTTGCAATGTTTTGTGAGCGGTTAAGACGAAGAGTTCAAGGCGTTGAGACTGCCGCCCGGGGCGGGGGCGAAACCGCGTCATTTTCCTGCAGCTTTGCCAAAATCATCGGACCCAACTGCGAAACGCTGCCCGCGCCCAGGGTCAAAATCATGTCTCCCGGCTGGGCGGCGGCGACTACCTGCGCTGCTCCGTCGGCAAACGAGCCGGCGTATGACGCCCGCTTCCCTTTTTCGCTGATCCGGCCGGCCAGCGCCTGGCCCGTAATGCCTTCGATCGGTGGTTCGCTGGCGGCGTAAATGTCGAGGACGACCAGCGAGTCGGCATCCTGAAAGGCGGTGGCGAATTCGTCCGTCAGATCACGGGTGCGAGTGTAGCGGTGAGGCTGAAAAATGACGTGAATTTTGCCAAAGCCGCATTGCCGGGCCGCCGCCAGGGTGGCGCGAATCTCGGTGGGATGGTGGCCGTAGTCATCGATCACGCTGACCCCGGCAGCCTTGCCTCGCAACTGGAACCTGCGGTCCACGCCGCGGAAGTTTTCGAGGGCGGTGCGGATTACGTCGGCTTTGATGTCGAGACCTATTCCGACCGCGATGGCCGCAGTGGCGTTCAGGACGTTATGCGCTCCGGGAACATGCAAGCGAAATTCGCCGAGGTCCCCCTCCCCGTAGGTCACGCGAAAATGGCTGATGGGCTGCCGTTCAGCCGACTCGAAAGTCGATTTCCCCAGCTTGATCTGAAAATCCGATCCTCGCCGCGTTCCGTAGGTCACAATGCGCCGCCGAATTTGCGGGAATAGTTTGCGCAAGGGCGCATCGTCATTGCAGACCACGACCACGCCATAGAAGGGCACACGATCCATGAAGTCGAGAAAGGCCTGCTTGACGTCGCGCATGTTGCGGTAGCAATCCATGTGCTCGCGATCGATGTTGGTGACGACGGAAAGCACGGGAGAAAGTTTCAGGAACGAGCGGTCGCTTTCGTCAGCCTCCGCCACCAGGTACTCCGACTTGCCGATGCGCGCGTTGGAACCCAGGG
>DASQHA010000164.1:0-7479 GCA_035632335.1 Terriglobales bacterium | reverse complement strand
GGCGTCCCGCCCCCACCCTGAGGACAGGTTGCCCTTAGGACAACCGGCAAGATGCCGGCACTACTTCTTTAGCGCCGAATAGAAGTCACCCTTCTTCGCTTTCCTTCAACTTCGCGATCACGCCGAAATCTTCCAATGTGGTGGTATCGCCCTTTACGTCGCCGCTGCTGGCCAGTTCGCGCAACAGGCGTCGCATGATCTTCCCGCTGCGGGTTTTGGGCAGCATGTCGGTAAAGCGAATGTCGTCGGGCTTGGCCATGGCGCCGATCTCTTTTGCAACCCACTTACGCAAATCTTCTTTCAGTTCGGGCGTGGGCTTTCTTCCCTGCTGGAGAGTTACAAAAGCTGAGATGGCCTGGCCTTTGATGTCGTCGGGGCGCGCCACCACCGCGGCTTCGGCAACCGCTTCGTGCGCCACCAGCGCCGACTCGACTTCCATCGTGCTAAGGCGGTGGCCGGAGACGTTGATGACGTCGTCCACCCGGCCCATGACCCAGTAGTAGCCGTCTTTATCTTTGCGGGCGCCGTCGCCGGTGAAGTATGTCGGCGGAATCTGCGACCAGTATTGCGACACGTAGCGATCGGGATCACCGTAAATGGTGCGCAGCATGCCGGGCCAGGGCTGCTTGAGAACGAGAAAACCGCCTGAGCCTTCCGGGACAGGTTTGCCGTCCATGGTGACGATCTCCGGCACCACCCCGGGAAAAGGACGCGTGGCCGATCCTGGCTTGGTGGCAATCGCTCCCGGGATCGGAGTGAGCATGATGTGCCCGGTCTCGGTCTGCCACCAGGTATCAACGATCGGACAACGGTTGTGGCCGATGACTTCGCGGTACCACATCCATGCCTCGGGATTGATCGGCTCCCCCACCGTGCCCAGCAGTCGCAAGCTGTCGAGCTTGTGTTTTCTCGGCCATTGCTCGCCCCATTTGATGAACGTTCGAATGGCGGTAGGCGCGGTGTACAGGATATTCACCTGGTGGCGATCGATGATGCTCCAGAAGCGGTCGGGCTCGGGGCAGTTGGGCGCGCCCTCGTACATCAGGCTGGTTGCGCCATTCTGCAGCGGTCCGTAAACGATGTAGCTGTGCCCGGTTACCCAGCCGATGTCGGCAGTGCACCAGTACGTATCTTCTTCCTTGAGATCGAAGACCCACTTTGTGGTCAGGTAAGTGCCGACGGAATAGCCGCCGGTGGTGTGCACCACGCCTTTCGGTTTGCCGGTGGTTCCCGAGGTGTAGAGGATGTAAAGCGGATGCTCGGCATCGAGCGGCTCGGCTGGGCACTCATCCGAAACCGACGCCATCAGTTCATGCCACCAGTGATCGCGTCCGGGCTGCATGCTGATCGGCGAACCGGTGCGCTTGTAGACAATCACATGCTTAACCGACGGACAGGACTTCAGCGCCTCTTCGACCGCCGGAAATAATTTCACCTCAGCCCCGCGCCGGAACGAGCCGTCCTGGGTTACGACAGCCACGGCCTGTGAGTCGTGAATGCGGTCCACCAGCGCATTGGAAGAAAACCCGCCGAAGACCACGGTGTGCGGGGCACCGATCCGGGCACAAGCCAGCATGGCGATAGGCAGCTCGGGCGTCATCCCCATGTAGATGGCAACCCGGTCGCCTTTTCGGACTCCAAGCGACTTCAGGACGTTGGCAAACTTCTGCACTTCGCGATGCAGTTGCTGGTAAGTGAAGGTGCGGACTTCGCCGGGCTCGCTCTCCCAGATCAGCGCAGCCTTGTTTTTCCGGAAGGTCTGCACGTGGCGGTCGAGACAGTTGTAGGAAAGGTTAAGCTGCCCGCCGACAAACCATTTCGCCCAGGGATGGTTCCATTCGAGAACCTTGTCCCACTTCTTGAACCAGTGCAATTCGCCGGCGATACCGCCCCAGAATTTCTCCGGCTGCTCGACCGATTCACGATAGATGCGCTCGTAGTCCTCCAGGCTCTGGATGTGGGCTTGCTGGCGGAAGGGCTCCGGGCACTCGAACTTACGGTCCTCGTGCAGGACAGAATCGATATTAGTGCGGGCATCGGCCGCGGGAGGCTTTTCTGGCATGCTGGTTCCTCGTCAGGAAAGTGCATTGCAGATTCTACAAGGGCGGAGTGTGGAATGTCTGCTGTGCGGTCTCGATCTTTTTCGACGGCGTCATCTTGAGCTTGCGAAGGATCCGGCGCAGAGCGGATTTGCATGTCGGGATCGACTCGTGCCGCTGCGGCCCAGGTCCTTCGAGACTGAAATCCCTCAGGATGAGGAGTTGAGGGAAACTCGCAGCTATCGCGTCTAATTCGCAAATTATTCGCAGCCCTGTGTGGGTCGGACACTCCTGTCCGACGCCTTTGAAGTTGCCGTTGCTCTTGGTGTTGATCTTGCCGTTGGTCTTGGTGATGGTGTTGGGTTCAGGCCGTTTTTTTACTTTCTGGAACTCCAGTCAAAGGCGTCGGACCGGAGTGTCCGACCCACACTAGCGGGGAGGGTCGGGTTTGCGCTGCAGCTCGGGAACGTACTCCGTGATCGAGCCCTTCTCCAGCAGGTAGTTGCCGGGGCCCTGTTTGCCGGCGACGGTGCGGGCGAATTCGGCCACGAAGAATCCGGCGCGCAGAGCTTCGGTGAAAGCCCAGCGCGTGGCTTCCCGCCATTCCCTGGCCCGGCCAGGATCTTTTTGTTCGATAGTCAGGATGTCGCTGGGAATCTGGATGGCGATGCGCTGGCGCGACAGCGCGGTCGCCAGGTCGTTGCGCAACGGCCGGCCGTCGCCATTGAACTGGAGCAGGGGCTGCAAGCGCGAACATGCGTCAAGCACCTCGGGCCGATAATCTTTGCCCTGCAGACGATCGCGCACTCGGCGGCTGGCCAGCGGCCATCTCACCCACAGACGATCGGTACCGTTCTGGTGGAGAACGCTCGAAGTCTCCGGCCCGTAGAAATCGACTTTGTAAGTGTCCGAGACCACGCCCAGTTTGCCGAAGTTGAGATGGGCATTCCGGCTGTGCAGCGGGTCGAAAGTCCAGGTCATCTCCGGGATGCGCATGGCCAGGGTGCGCTCGCGCTGCGCCAGTTTGAGTTTGTATCCCAGGTCGAGATCGCGATAGGTCTCACGGACGGCAAGCATGTGGGAGTGCAGGGTGATGTGTCCGGCCTCCATGGCCAGGAAGCCGAAGGCGAATCCAGCGAGCTTGGGGCCATCGAAGGCGCCCACCCAGACGCTGCCTGCCTCCTTGGTGGCAATCATCAGGGTCAGGGGCATGACGTCGCGGTCGGCGAGTTCCCAGACTTCACGTTCGAGCGCTTCGGCTTGCTCCAGATCGTCGACGCTTTGCAGGTCGCGAATGATGACGTCTTTGGGGGATTCGGTCATGGCCGTGAAGGAGTTCAATATACGCGAGGCGGAATAGGGGTGCCAGCCTGGTGCTTTTTCGAGAGTGGCTCAGGTTGAAATTTTTCCTTTTACCAAGGCGTCATCCTGAACGGCCTTCAGGCCGTGAAGGATCGGGCGCGAACCATATACACGCTTCGCCCTTGCCTTGGCCCGATGCGCGCGAGATCATTCGGGACTGAGTCCCTCAGAATGACGCTGTTGTAAAGGAATGGATTTCGAGTAGCGCCGGCGTCCCGCTAGAAAAGCGAGGAGCGACCGCCGAGCGTGCAGTGGAACCATAGCGGTCCTTCGACTGCGTCGTCCCTTCGACAGGCGAAGCAGAGACTCCGCTCGGGATGACAAGCGAAGAATCATCCCTGGACCCGGGTGGCTTTACCGGTCCAGAACGCTTCGCGCAGCTGGCGCTTCAGCATCTTTCCCGTGCCCGTCTTGGGCAACGGGCCTTCCACGAATTTCACCACCCGAGGCATCTTGTATCTGGCGATGCGCGGCTTGAGCGACGCCAGCAATTGTTCTTCGTTCAGTTGCTGGCCCGGTTTCAGGACGACAATGGCGACCGGAATCTCGCCCCATTGCGGGTCAGGGGCTGAGACCACGGCGCATTCGAGGACCGCGGGATGGGCGAAAATGGCTTTCTCCACCTCGATCGAAGAAATGTTCTCGCCGCCGCTGATGATGATGTCTTTCTTCCGGTCCACGATGTAGATGTAGTTCTCTTGATCCCAGACTGCCATGTCCCCGGTGCGCAGCCAGCCGTCGCTGATGGCTGCCTGGGTGGCCTCAGCCTCGCGGTAGTAGCCGTCCATCACGTTGTCGCCGCGGACAACTACCTCGCCCACGGTCTGCCGGTCTTGTGGCACATCGCGCATCTGCGCATCGGCAACACGAACTTCACAGCCCACCAGCGGCCAACCGGCGGCGGCCAGGTGGTTGAGCCGGTCGGCGTCATCGGTGCAGGTCACGGTCGCTTTGGTCTGAGCGGTGGTGGCGACGGGAGCGGTTTCCGTCAGCCCGTAGCCGGAACACACTTCGCAATGGAACGCCTGCTCCAGGCGGGCGATCAGTTCGGGCGAGGACGCCGCGCCGCCGGTGGTGATCACTCTCATGCTCGATGTGTCGAACTTACCGAGATCAGGACAGTTGAGCAGGGCATTCGCCATGGTGGGGACGAGAGTCATCCCGGTGGCCTTTTCGCCCTGAATGAGACGCAACACGTGCGCCGGTTCGAAGCGGCGCACCATGACATGCCTGCTGCCCTTCATGGTGATGCTCTGGGGGCGTCCCCAGCCGTTGGCGTGAAACAGGGGGATGGTGTGCAGTTCGACGTCGGTGTCTTTGCATTGAAACGTGGAAAGGATCGCCAATGCGTGCACGTAGAGTGTGCGGTGCGAGAGCATCACGCCCTTGGGCGTACCGGTGCTTCCGCTGGTGTAGAAGATTTCGGCGATTTCATTTTCGTCGAAGGAGAAAATATCAGGACGCGAAATACGGTCCCGCGCCATCAGGTCTTCGAGGAAAAGGTCGGCCTGCGGGACGGGCTGGTCGATGGCCACGTAGGCCTTGATGCTGGAGCAATGCTTCCGGAGCTCTTCGACGAGCGGAGCAAACTCACTCTCGAAGACCAGCATGCTCGCCCCGCTGTGATTGAGAATGGCAGTCAACTCGGCGGGCTGCAGGCGCACGTTGAGCGGCATCGCGATGGCGCGCACCAGCGGCGGTCCGTAATAACCTTCGAGAAGCTGATGGTTGTTGAAGCTGAGATAAGCGACGCGGTCCCCGGGGCGAATCCCCTCGGTAAGCAACCCGGCGGCAAGACGTTCACACCGTTCTCCGAACTGGGCGTAGGTAAAGGAACTGGGGCCGGAGACAACGCCTCTTTTCTTTCCGTAAAGATCGACCGCACGGTACAGGCACCGGATGGGTGTAAGCGGAACGTTCATGATCAGCCTGGCCAGACCTCTGGCGGGAGTTTTCAGAAACCCCGGTGGGCATGATACACGAGCGCAGGAAGTATCAGCCTTGTCCGGGAAGGTATGATCGTGGCCGAGGTGTCATCCTGAGCGCAGCTGAAGGCGTGTCATCCTGAGCGGAGCACAAACTTCGCTTTGCGAAGTTTGCGCGCAGTCGAAGGACCCTTATGGAATGCGATGAAAGCTTGCGTCTTGGAATTGGCAGCTGAGTTCGACGCGGCGAGAGCGACCGGCGATCGCCAGGCTTATAGGGGTCCTTCGACTGCGCGCTCAGGCTGACTCCACGTTCTGGTGAAGGTGATAGGAGGCTGAACCATGGCGGCTGGATCGAATCTTGGCGGCAAGACTTTGTTTATCACCGGGGCCAGTCGCGGCATCGGATTGGCGATCGGGTTGCGCGCGGCGCGCGACGGCGCGAATGTTGCGATCGCGGCCAAGACCGAGAAAGCTCATCCCAGGCTGCCCGGGACGATCTATACGGCGGCTGCGGAAATTGAAGCGGCGGGCGGGAAGGCCCTGCCTCTGGTGGTCGACATTCGCTTTGAAGATCAGGTTTACGGCGCGGTAGAGCAGGCGGTCAAACATTTCGGCGGGATCGACATCCTGGTGAATAACGCGAGCGCGATCAGCCTTACCGGCACGCTGGAAACGCCGATGAAGCGTTATGACCTGATGATGGGCGTGAACGCGCGCGGGACATTTCTGTGCTCGCAGGCTTGTATACCGCATTTGAGAAAGGCGGCGAACCCGCACATCCTGACGCTCTCGCCGCCGCTCGACCTGCGGGCGAAATGGTTTGCTCCCCATCTGGCGTACACCATGGCCAAGTATGGAATGAGCATGTGCGTGCTGGGCATGGCTGAGGAATTTCGCGCCGCCGGGATTGCCGTGAATGCGTTGTGGCCGCGAACCATTATCGCGACGGCAGCGCTGCAGGTGATTCCCGGCGCTGAGGCGGACCGGGGGCGTACGCCTGAGATCGTCGCGGACGCGGCCTGGCACATTCTTACCCGCGATAGTCGCAGCACGACGGGAACTTTCTTTATCGACGACGAGGTATTGGCAGCGGCCGGGGTTACGGATTTGTCGCGCTATGCAGTTTCTCCGGGCAAAGCGCTGCGGGCGGATCTTTTCCTTGACGAACTGGTGTGAGTCTGAGGAGCTGCGCGCTGGATCCTTCACACGGCTGAAGCCGGGCTCAGGATGACGCCGACTCTTCCAATACAGGCCCTTCGGCTTTGCGCGGGCGGGCCCCCTGCTCCATCGAGCGTTACTCCAGCAAATCAGGCTGTTCGCGGACGATGCGCGCCCAAAGCGGTTGAAACTGGAACCAGCCAGCGGCGTGCGATCCCACTTGCTGTTGGGTGATGGCGGCGCTGGCGGCGTCGATCTTTACCGGAGTGCCCGCGGCTTCGGCCATCAGTTGGGCCTGGCAGCTTCGCTCCATGGTGATAAACCACCAGGCCGCTTCGTCGACCGTATGGCCCACAGTCAACAGGCCGTGATTGCGGAGAATGATCGCTTTCTTGTTGCCCAGGGCCTGGGCAATGCGCTCGCCTTCCGATGTTTCATAGACCACGCCGGTAAAGTCCGCGAATAAGGAGTGATCCTCGTAGAACGCGCAGGAATCCTGGGTGATGGGATCGAGCAGGAGCCCCAGTGACGACCAGGTTTTTCCATGCAGCGAATGGGCATGAGCGGCGGCGATGACGTCGGGACGGGCGGCGTGCACCTGCGAGTGGATGGCGAAAGCCGCGCCATTGACCGGATACTTCCCTTCCACCACTTCACCCCGGTCGTTGACCAGAATCAGATCGGAGGCGCGAATCTGTCCGAAGTGCATGCCGAAGGATTGACCCAGAAATGGTCGAGACGTTCCGGATCGCGGGCAGTGATATGACCGGCGACGCCTTCATCGAATCCGAAGCGAGAGAACAGACGGAAGGCGCCGGCCAGGCGCTGTTTGCGATGCCGGCGTTCTTCTTCCAGTGTGGCAAACCGGGGAGCTCCGGGGATGTTGAGCGGATTCTGGGTAGCTACGGCCATGGGCGCCTCCGTGCGATTTCGGCACCACTATAGCGCCCCCGCGGGACCGTCGCAACGGCCCGAGCGCAGGATGGCAGGGG
>DASQHA010000163.1:0-23467 GCA_035632335.1 Terriglobales bacterium | reverse complement strand
CCGCCAGGCGAGCCTGGCTCGCCCGGACAGCCGAGGGCGGCTGTCCCCACGTGGTCTGGGGTGGCCTGCAACTCTGAGGACGGAGCGCGGCTGTAACTTTTGGCTTGGTTCACACATCCATTCCGCGAGCGTGCGATACTTCTCGCAGCGCGGGACGGTCTGGAATGGTCAAGCTCTCGGCTTTGCTGTTGGTTGTGGTTTCTGCCTTTTTGTTTTCGGCCGCGTCCGATACTTCGCACACCTCTGCGCCGTCTCCGGTTCTGGTGGAGCTCTTTACTTCCGAGGGCTGCTCCAGTTGTCCTCCCGCCGATGCGCTGTTGCAGCAACTGGATCGCACCCAGCCCGTCAGCGGAGCGCAGTTGATCGTGCTCAGCGAGCACGTCGATTATTGGAACCATATCGGTTGGACTGATCCCTACTCTTCCCGCTTTTTCAGCGACCGCCAAAATGCCTATTCCGACCGGTTCGGACTGAACAGCGTCTATACGCCACAGATGGTGGTGGACGGCAATGCAGAGTTCGTGGGCAATGACTCGCGCCAGGCCAGCCAGGCCGTGGTGAAGGCCCTGGCCCTGCCGAAGGTTGCGGTCCGTATTTCCGGAATCTCGCTGGACGCCTCGAAGACCCTGCAGGCGCACATCGACACCGATGCGCTGCCGCCGGCGTTGAAAGTTCGCAAGGCGGATGTGTATCTGGTGCTGGCGTTGAAGCATGCCGAGTCGCAGGTGCTGCGCGGCGAGAACAGCGGCCGGCGCCTGACCCACGTGGGTGTGGTGCAGAGCCTGGCCAAAATCGGCAGCATCGAAGCCGGAAATACTTTTTCCCAGGACGTTCACGTCAAGCTCGATCCGAAAACTGATTTGAGCAATCTTCGGGTGATCGCCTTCGTCCAGCAGCCCGGCCAGCGCCGGGTCCTGGGCGCAGCCCAACAGTCGGCGCAGCCGTAGGCTGTAATCGTTCCCTTTGCGATCTTTGCGGACTTCCTTTGCGTACTTTGCGGTTAAGCGGTTTTTAGTTTGCCGGCCAGATCTCAAGCCGCAAAGAACTCGCCAAGACGCCAAACAAACATCCTGCTGTCTCGGCGAGACTGGCACTTTTTTCCTTCGAAGCACTGAGGGCGGGACGCCCCTGAGGACAGCCTGCGGGACGCCGGCGCTACGAAACCCGCCGCGGGATCATTCCGCTTCGGATGCCGACACGACCCCGGGAGGCTTGCCGCGTTCGCGCCAGCCTTCGATGATCAGGTAGAGAACGGGAATGAAGAACAGGTTCAGGATGGTGGAAACAATCATCCCGCCGAAGACCGTCGTGCCCACCGAGTGCCGGCCGTGCTCGCCGGCGCCGGACGCCACCACCAGCGGCACCACGCCCAGGACAAAAGCCAGCGAAGTCATCAGAATCGGACGCAGCCGGATTCTGGCCGCCTCGACCGCGGCGTCGATCAGCGGTATGCCGCGATGGCGGAGCTGTTCGGCGAACTCCACGATCAGGATGGCATTCTTGCTGGAAAGTCCCACCAGCATGACCAGTCCGATCTGGCAATAGACGTCGTTCTGTAGGCCGCGCAATGACTGCGCCGTCAAGGCTCCCAAAAGCGCCGTGGGAACGGCCAGCAGCACGATGAAGGGCAGCACGAAACTTTCATACTGGGCGGAAAGCGTGAGGTATACCACCAGCGTGCCCAGTCCGAACAGGATCAGCGTGGTGCTGCCCGAGCTCAGCTCTTCGAGCGACAAGCCCGTCCATTGAAATGCGAAGCCTTGCGGCAGCACTTTCTGGCTTAGCTGCGCCATTGCGTCCAGGGCCTGGCCTGAACTGAAGCCGGGAGCGGCGGAGCCGTCAATTTCTGCCGAACGAAACAGGTTGTAGTGGCTGATCACCTGCGGGGCCGTAGTCTGGTTGATGGTGACCAGGTTTTCCAGCGGAATCATCGCCCCGCTGTCCGAGCGCACGTAGAACTGCGTAATGTCCTTCGACTGGGCCCGGAACTGCTGGTCGGCCTGCACATAGACCCGGTAGGAGCGGTTGTTGAAATCGAAATCGTTGACGTACGCCGACCCCATGTAAATGCTCAGAGTGTCGGTAATCTGCTGCAGGGGAATGTGCAGGCTCTTGGCTTTTTCGCGATCGATGGTCACCACGAACTGGGGATCGTTGGCGGTGTAGGTGCTATAGAGGCCGGTCAAGTCCTTGCGCGCGCTGCCCTGGCGGATCAAGTCCTGGGTTACGGCCGCCAGTTCCTCGAGAGAATGGCTGCCCTGGTCCTGCAGTTCGTAGGCAAAGCCGCCGAACTGTCCCAGTCCCTGCACGGCCGGCGGCAGAAACGGAAGAACCAGCGCGCCGGAAATACCAAACAGGCGGCCGCGAATCCGGTTCACGATGGCTTCGGCGGCGTGCGCGTCTCCCTTGCGCTGGGAGTACGGCTTCAGCGGGACGAACACCAGGGACTGGTTGGAGGCGCTGCCGCTGAAGCTGAACCCCGCGATGGCAAAAATTCCTTCGACTTCCGGGATGTCCTGAAGAATGCCCTGGATTTGCTGGTTGATGTGCTTTGTATATTCGAGCGATGCCCCGGACGGCGCCTGCACCGCGATGATGAAGTAGCCCTGGTCTTCGCTGGGCACAAAACCTTTGGGCACACGCTGGAAAACCAGGTAAGTCAAACCGAGCGCTCCCAGGAACAGCAACGCCGCGATCAGCTTGAAGCGCAGCAGCACGCGCAGGATGCGCCGGTAGCCCTCGGTCACGCCGTTGATGACTTTGTCCACCGCCCGGAAGAACCAGCTCTTCTCGCGATGCACCCGGCCCAGCAGGATGGCGGACAGCGCGGGCGTGAGGGTAAGCGCGTTGAAGGCCGAAATCGAGATGGAGAACGCGATGGTCAACGCGAACTGGCGAAACAGAATGCCGGTGGTGCCGGGGAAGAACGCCACCGGCACGAATACCGCGACCAGCACCAGCGAGGTGGCGATGACGGCACCCGCCACTTCCGACATGGCAAGCGAAGCCGCTTTGTGGGTATCGCTCTCGCCTTCCTGAATGTGGCGTTCGATGTTCTCGATGACCACGATGGCGTCATCCACCACCAGTCCCGTAGCCAGGGTGATGCCGAACAGCGTGAGGGTATTGACGGAAAATCCCAGCAGCTTGACGAAGGCGAAAGTTCCAATCAATGAAACCGGGATGGTCACCGCCGGAATGACGGTACTGCGCCAATCCTGCAGGAAGATAAAGATGACCAGAATGACCAGGACGATGGCTTCGATGAGCGTGGTAAGCACGTCGCGGATCGATTCGCCCACGGCTTCCGTGGTGTCAAAGGCATTCTGATACTTCATGCCGGGCGGGAAATGCTTGGACAACCGGTCAAGCTCGGCCAGCACGAGACGGTCGACTTCGAGGGCGTTGGCGCTGGAGAGCTGGGTGACGCCGATGCCGACGGCGTTGTATCCGTTGAACACCAGGTCCGAGCTGTAATTCTCGGCGCCAAGTTCGGCCCGGCCTACATCTTTCAGGCGAACCAGGGTCCCATCGGAATTCGTCTTCAGAATGATGTTCTCGAACTGGGACGCCTCGGTAAGCCGCCCGATGGCGCGCACGCTGATCTGAAATTCCTGGCCTGCCTTAATGGGGGGCTGCCCGACCTGTCCGGCAGCGACGTCGACGTTCTGCTCCTGCAGAGCGCTGACTGCGTCCGAAGCAGTCAAGCCGCGGCTGGCCATGCGCACCGGGTCCAGCCAGAGCCGCATGGAATATTTGCGTTCGCCAAAAATGATGACGTCTGCCACTCCCGGCACGCGCTTCAGCGAGTCCTTTACGTAAACGTCCACGTAGTTGCTCATGAAGAGCGGGCTATAGCGCCCATCGGGCGAGAAGACGGCCGCGCCCAACACAAAATTGCTGGAGGCCTTGACGATGGTGATGCCGGTAGCTTTCACGGCATTGGGCAATCGTCCCTGCGCTGTGTTCACCCGATTCTGAATGTCAACCGCGGCCAGGTCCGGATCGCGGTTGAGGTCAAACGTGGCAGTGATCGTGCTCACCCCATTGCTGCTGCTGGTCGAGGTGATGTACTTCATCCCTTCGGCGCCGTTGATCTGCTGTTCGAGCGGCACGGTCACCGCGGATTCCACGGTCTGAGCGCTGGCACCGACGTAAACGCTGGTCACCGAAACCTGGGGTGGCGCCAGGGTGGGAAACTGCGCGATCGGAAGGGTAGGAATTACGGCCGAGCCTGCCAGGATAATAAGCAGCGCGCAGACTGTGGCAAACACCGGCCGTCTTATAAAAAAATCAACAAACATTCAGGATCGGACCTCGGACCTCGGACTCGGACTCGGACTCGGACTTCGGAATTCAGACGGCACACCGAACTGCTGCTGCTTGGACTGTTTCCTGCAACTTTTTATGAACTGCTGCAACTGAAGCTTGTGTCAATTCAGACAACCAGGCCCGAAGTCTGACGGCCGATGCTGATGGCCGAAGTCCGAGGCCCGGGGTCCGAGGTCCGAAGTCCGCTCTTAGCCTTGCGGCACCAGGACCGGAGCACCATCGATCAGGAATTGGGTGCCCGACACGATGATTTTGTCCCCGGGCTTGATTCCTTCCAGCACCACGTAGTTATTGCCGGTCATGTCGCCCACCCGTAATGGTTTCTGGTGCGCCACCGTCTTTCCATCCTGCTGCTCCGCCACAAACGCGAAGTACTGCCCGCCCAGGCGCGAAACCGCCAGCACCGGGACCACGGTGCGGTCCTCGGAGCCCCACACGATGCGGGCGTGGATGAATTGCGCGTTGCGCAGCTTGTCATTGCTGTTGGCGATTGGCGCCTTGATCAGAACGGTCTGAGTAGTCGAGTCCACCTGGGGCGAAATAAAGTTGATCCGGCTCGCGGCGATCACGGCTCCGGACTGGTCGACGATCTGCACCGGCAAGTTCATCCGCAGCTGTGCCGAGCGCTCCACCGGCACGTAAACGTAAGCTTCGAGACTTCCGGGCTTGTCCACGGTGGTAAGGGCGGTGGTGGTCGTAACCCGGTCCCCAACCCGCACCGGGATGTCGCCCACGATGCCGTCGCTGGGAGCGGTTACCCGATAGTAGTGCAGTTGCACCGTTTCCTGCCGCACCTGCGCATGCAGGGCCTCCAGCTGGGCGCGGGCCTGGTCGAGCGCCGTCTTCGCCTGGTCGAGCGCCTGCTTGCTGATCACTTTCGCGTCGTACAGGCCGCTGTTGCGTTCGAATTCCTGCTGGTCCCACACCACTTCGGCTTCCTTGGCCTTGACCGTGTCTTCCTGGGTCTTCAGAGTGGCCTGTTGTTTGGCCGGATCAATCTGCATCAGGGGCGTTCCGGCGGAGACGCGACTGCCGGAGTGGACAAAAATGTCGGTGATCTGGCCTTCGACCTGCGGCATAATCACGGAGGTTTCGCGGGACTTCAGGGTGGCGACGTACTCCGTCGTATCGCTCACCGAAATCAGCTTGGCGGTTTCGACTTTGACCGGGATACCGGAGGGACCCTGGGGCTGGGCTCCGCGGACCGAGCCTCCGCTACAGGCCACCCCTGCCGCCGCCAGCGCCAGAATTGCCGCTAACCCTGCTCGCGGCCACGACCCGCCAATTGATTCCCCGTGTTTTCTGAGTATCAGAAAATCCATTTTTAGCGTTGCTCCCACGAAACGGAGGCCTTGGCACGGGCTGCCATCCGCCGCTCCGAAGTACCAGATAAAACTAGTAGATGCCGGTCAGGGAATTTAGACTCGAAAATTCTGGCGAGGATAGGCGACAGGCGAAGGAAGGGCGTAATTCCGAAGTTTTGGGACCCGAAAGCGGACTGGAACCCGGGATTTACCGCCGAAGTTATCGCTTAGCGCTTGCGGGCCTTGGTGGCTTCCTGCATTTGCCGTTCCTCGGCTACGACCGCCACGTAAAGCAGGCCGAATGCCAGAACCACCATCAAGAGTACTAGTGTCATGAGCTGAATGTAGCCCGAACGTTCCGCCTCGCCAAGGTCACGCCGGTACCCGCCCGGTAACACCACCACAGTGCCATACGCGAAAGCAGACGCCGGCCTTCGGCCCTCTGACCTCGGCTTCATTAGGTTGAGAAGTCCGAGGTCCGACGTCCAAGGTCTGAAGTCCGAGGCCCGATGTCCGTCCTCTGCTACATTATTTCCGATCATGAAACCTGCCCGCAGTTTTGCCAGCGATAACAACGCCGGCGTCCATCCCGAAGTCTTGCAAGCCGTGGGCGAGGCCAACCGGGGCCACGCGGTCGGCTATGGCGACGATCCCTACACCCAGTCTGTGGTGCAGAAGTTCAAGCGGCATTTCGGCCCGGATACAGAAGTCTTCTTCGTTTTTAATGGGACTGCGGCCAACTGCCTGAGCCTGAAGGCGCTGACCAATTCTTATCACGCGGTCATCTGCGGCGAGGCGGCTCACATCTACACCGACGAATGCGGCGCCCCGGAGAAGTTCACCGGCTGCAAGCTCATTCCGGTTCCCGTGACCAACGGCAAACTTACGGTTGAGGGGGTCAGCCATGCCTACCACGGCATCGATGATCCCCACCATGTGCAGCCCCGCGTCATCTCCATCACCCAGGCCACTGAAGTAGGCACCGTGTACAAACCTGCCGAAATCAAAGCTCTGGCCCGATTCGCTCACCAGCGAGGCATGTTCCTGCACGTGGACGGGGCCCGCATCGCCAACGCCGCCGCCAGCCTGGGACAAAGCCTACGGCAAGCTACGCGGGACCTGGGAGTGGACGTGCTTTCCTTTGGCGGAACCAAAAACGGCGCCCTGGGAGCGGAGGCCGTGGTCTTCTTCGATAAAAAGCTGGGCAATGATTTCCTGTATTTACGCAAGCAGGGGATGCAGCTGGCCTCGAAGATGCGCTTCATCTCCGCCCAATTCGACGCTTTGCTCACCGGAGATCTCTGGCTGAAGAGCGCGCGGCACGCCAACCGCATGGCGCGCCTGCTGCAGAAGGAGCTGCGCGAGATTCCACAGGTGAAGATGGTTTACAAAGTGGAAGCGAACGGAGTCTTCGCCCGGATCCCGCGTTCCGCGATTGCCCGGCTGCAAAAGCGCTACTTCTTTTACGTGTGGAATGAACAGCAATCGGTGGTGCGCTGGATGTGCTCTTTTGATACGACCGAACAGGATGTGAAGCAGTTTGCCCGGTTCGTGGCAGCGACCGTAAAAGGCTGACGCCGGCATCATTGCCGTAACTTTTCCGTGCCACGGGAATCTTACGAACGGGTACACTGTCGCTCTTGGACGAGCTGGAGCGGAGAACCGGACGCCCTCCGGACAGCCGCCGGGACGCCGGCGCTACGAAATACATGGACGCACGCATCGATTCTCGCAAGTTCAAGAAGGTTACGCGCCGCGAATTGTTCAAGCTGGCGCCGGTGTTGGCCGTCGGGGCGTTCGCCATTCCCAAGCTTCAGGAACCACTGCTCAAAACCGGCCTGGGCTTCAGCGATTGGGCTTCCGCACGGCTGTTTCGCTCCGGGCATCTGGCTACTACTTTTGCCGACTCTCAGCTGACTCCGTTTGAAAAATTCCCCATCAACGGCTACGACGTGGAAGATCCCGACGTCGATCTTGAAAACTGGACGCTGGCCGTAGGCGGAGCGGTGCAGAAGCCCGGCGAATACAAGCTGGCGCAGATTCAGGCGCTGCCGAGGATGCGGCAAAACACGCGCCACGTCTGCGTCGAAGGGTGGGACGTCATCGGCCGCTTCGGAGGCGCGCGGCTATCGGATTTCCTGACGCTGATCGGCGCCGACACCAGCGCCCGTTTCATCACCGTCGAATGCGCGGACGACTACTACGAGTCGCTCGATATGGCGACCGCGCTGCACCCCCAGACCCTGCTTTGCTACGAGATGTACAACCGGCCTCTTACCCGGGAGCATGGCGCTCCGGTGCGGTTGAACATCCCGACGAAAATCGGCTACAAGCAGGCCAAATATTTGACCAGCCTGAAGGTCGCCAACGTTCTTGACCGGGTGGGCTACTGGGAAGATCAGGGCTATTCGTCGTTCTACGGTTTGTGACCGCCATGAGCGAAGCTGTCGTCGAAGTCGAGTCCCCGAAGACGGGAGAAGTGGAACTGGCCGCCTATGAACATCCCTGGGTGGTGCGGTTCTGTCATTGGTTGAATGCCGTCGCGCTGCTGGTGATGGTGGCCAGCGGCTTTCAGATATTCCGCGCCTTCCCCAGCTTCGGCGCGAAGATTCCGCAAAAGGATCTGCTGCACTGGCCCCAGGCATTCGCCCTGGGGGGATGGCTGGGCGGCGGCCTGCAGTGGCACCTGACCTTCATGTGGATATACATCGCGACCGGCGTTTTCTACCTGGGCTATCAGTTGTTCAGCCGCAACTATCGCCAGGTCCTGTTCATGCCCCGCGATATCAGCGGGGTGTGGCCCATGATGCGCTACTACTTTTTCTTCGGACCGAAGCCGGTGGTCCGCGAAGTTTACAACCCGCTGCAGAAACTGGCGTACACCTCGGTGCTGGGACTGGGGTTTCTCTCGGTCGCGACCGGGCTGGCGGTGTGGAAGCCGATACAGTTTTCCTGGCTGGCCTGGATGATGGGCGGGTTTCACTGGGCCCGCATCTGGCATTTTGCCGTGATGTGGGCGATCCTGTTCTTTCTTCTGGGGCACCTCGTCATGGTCGTTCTGCACGGCTGGAACAATTTCGCGTCCATGCTCACGGGATGGAAGAAAAATCCCGAATATCTCGAGCGCTGAAGATTATGGGTGCGACCGCCATTCCGAGCAGGGCGTCATCCTGAGCTTGCGAAGGATCTGGCGCGAAGCGGACCTGCACTCCGGCGACGTGCGGGGATCCTCTGGGGCCGATGCCCCTCATTGTTACCCGTGGTGTTAGACGCAAAATCAAATCCAATGCTGCGACGAATGACGATTGCCGAGAGACCCGCCGAAGCCAGCAACGAGAGCGAGCAATCCCTCATCGCGCGCATCTGTAACGGAGACTCTTCCCGCTTTGCCGAGTTGGTCAAACCCTACGAGCGCCGGGTTTACGCCACTGCTCTGGCCCTGCTGCGCAATGACGCGGATGCGCAGGATGTGGCGCAGGAAGCCATCCTGAAAGCCTTTGCCAACTTGCGGCAGTTCCGCGGCGAATCGCGTTTCAGCACCTGGCTGATCCAGATCACGGTAAATGAAGCGCGCATGCGGCAACGCAAACAGCACGCCGAACTGTTCGAACCCCTGGACGAAGCCAAGGATAAGGATGACGAAGGAGCCTATACACCGCGGGATTTCGCCGACTGGCGGGAAATTCCATCCGAGGCGCTGGAACGAAGCGAAATACGCGCCCTGCTGGCCAAAGCCCTGGCCAGCCTGGCGCAAAAGTATCGCGAAGTATTTCTCCTGCGCGACGTGCAGCGCATGAGCATCGAAGAAACCGGGAAGGTCCTGAATATCTCGATCGCCAGCGTCAAGACTCGCCTGCTCCGGGCCCGGCTGATGCTGCGCGACATTCTGGGGCCCGATATGGCGGAGGGCTGGTTCAGCCGCGCGCCCTTCGGGAAAGGGAGCAAGCCATGGTAGTCAGTTGCGAACAGGTGTGGCAGGAAATCTCCAACTATCTCGATGGCGAGGTAAGCCCGCAACTACGGTCCGCGATGGAGGCCCATTTCCGCGAATGTCGGCGTTGCACCGCGGTGCTGGATGGAACCAGGAATGTCGTCCACTTGTACGCCGACGACCGTTTGGTAGAATTGCCGCCGGGTTTTAGCGCAAACTGGCAACAAAAGCTGGCTGAAACCATGCCCCTTCCCCGAGGCACCGCGTACGGATGGCTGATCGCCGTGGCTGCACTGGCCCTGGTTTCGGGGAGCTTCGCGCTCGCCCGATTGAACTCTTCGGTATTGACTCCCTTGCGTTCCTACCACGCTGAGCCCGGCACCGGAGTTCCGCCGGGAATGATGGTCGAGGTCGCGGCCGACGGCAAGACCTTCCACGTCCCCGGATGTAAGTATCTGCATAAGCACGAGCATCAGGGCGAAGGTGAAGTGCGGCTGGTGGCGGCGTCCGAGGCAATTCGGGAAGGGTACGTCCCCTGTGTGCGTTGCCTGCGACAGTATTTGAATCGATAGGTCAGTCGTCAGTCGCGGTCGTCAGCAAAAGCGCAAGACCTTAAGGATGGACACCTTTCCATCGTGGCTGGTCTCAGGGTATCCCTCTGGCCACTAGCACTCACCTGCGAATAGACTGATCCTTATACTGGTTTATAGTCCCTATTTTGGAGGTGGAAATGTTTAGTCGTAGATGTCTGCCGGCACTTTTGGTCGTCATGGTTCTGGTCGGCGCGATGAGCGCCGAGGATCGGGTCCAATCGGAATTAAAATTCGTCGCGCACAATAAGGCGGAGAAAACTGCCGGCGTATGGGTGGACGGCCAGTATGTAGGCTTCGTAAAAGAACTCACCGGCGACAAAAAGATCGTGCTGCTGCCGGGCAAGCATGACATCCTGGTGCGCCAGGCCTGGTACAGAGATTACGTCCAGCAGGTCATCCTCGAGCCCGGGCAAACCAGCCTGGTCAACGTCTCGCTGGTAAGAGACGAGCACCCCACCGCCGGAGCGGCGACCGGGGAATTGAAGATCTCGGCCACCCCCAGCCGGGCCGCGGTCTTCGTGGACAATCAGTTCGCCGGACACGTCGATGAGTTCGATGGAGTCGGCAAGGCGATGCTGCTTACCCCCGGCCGGCACAGCGTACGCGTGGCGCTGCCCGGCTATTTGCCGTTCGATACGGTGGTCGACCTGCGCCCCCACCAGAAGCTCAAAATTCAGACAGACCTGGTGAAAGGGAGCATCACGGAAGCCGGCTCGCTGGTCAATCAGCAGGCAAGATAGCCGGGAAGACAATCGAACTTGAGAAGAGCACTGCGTCTACCGGTTGCGATTCTGGCGGTCGTCCTGTTGGGGATCGTCGGCGTGGTGCTCTTCCGGACTACCGCCAACGACAAGCCGCATAGCGTTCTCCTGCAGTGGAATCCTCCCGCCCCCAACCCGGGCTCGACCGTGACCGGCTATAACGTTTATCGCAGCCAGCCCGACGGGACTTACAAGCCGATCGCTTCCGGCGTGGCCTCTCCCGGTTACGTCGATCACAACGTCAGCGATGGAACCACCTACCTTTATTTCGTCACCGCCGTGGATGCTTCCGGTCATGAAAGCCCGCCTACGAGTCCGACGGTGGCCGTGATCCCTTAAGGCAGCTCGCCAGATCGGGTTAAAAAAAGTCTGCGGCTTGTCGATCCCGCCAGGGCCCATTCGACGTTTAAGCAGGGGCGTCAGTGAGGCTCCAAATCATAAATCCATTTTTAGGAGACAGACCAATGCGATGCATGGTGATCGTCAAGGCCGATAAGAACAGCGAAGCCGGCGTCATGCCCAGCCGCGAGATCCTGACGGCAATGGGAAAGTTCAACGAAGAACTGGTTAAAGCCGGCGTGATGCTGGCCGGCGAAGGGCTTCATCCGACGTCGAAGGGCAAGCGCGTCAAGTTCCAGGGCGGCAAGCACACCATCACGGACGGGCCGTTCACCGAGACCAAAGAGTTGGTCGCCGGGTTCTGGTTGTGGCAGGTACGGTCGATGGAAGAGGCCATCGAGTGGCTCAAGCGCAGTCCGTTCGACGGCGGCACCGAGATCGAAGTCCGCCAGGTGTTCGAGCCCGAGGACTTCGGGGCAGAATTGACGCCTGAACTGAGAGAGCAAGAAGACCGCCTGCGCAAGCAGACTGCCGCGAGAAAATAACGGGGTGGGGGATTTGCAATCACCCACGAACTTTTTTTGTCGACGACAAAAGCCCCGCCCTGTCTCCGCAAAAAACGGAGAGACCAGCACGGGGAGCCCTATTCCTTATGCAGTTCGCGCTGGCAGCGCCTTTTGTCCTGCATCTTCTGCGGCTAGTTGGGAGAAGGCAGACCAGTCCAGCGATTCCCCGCCCCGGGCCAGCAGGGTCAGAAACCGGTTGTAAATCAGGCTGGCCAGGGGCAGAGGCACACGCAGGGTCTCGGCGGCGGCGAGGACCAGCCGATTGTCTTTAAATCCCAGTGGAGCAGCAAAGCCGGCGGGCTGGAACTTTTTGTCGGCGATCATCCCGCCGTAAGTCTTGTAGACGGGTGCGTTGAACAGCGTGGAAGTCAGGAAATCAACATACTTATGCTGGTCAAGACCCGCCTTGCCCACCAGGGCCATGGCTTCGCCCAGCGCTTCAATCACTGAAGAAATCAGGAAGTTGCCGCTGAGCTTGACCAGACTCGCGTCGGCTGGGTTGTTCCCGAAGCGAAAAGTTTTCTGTCCAATGGCCTCCAGGAGCGGCATGGAGTCATCGACCGCGTCCGGCGCGCCGGCGACGGCGACAAAGAGCTTGCCCGCAGCCGCTGCGTCCGGCCGGCCGAAGACCGGCGCGGAGACAAAACGCTGGCCGGCGGCGGCATGCGCAGCCGCTATTTTCTGCGAGAGGGCTACGCTGATCGTGCTCGAGGAAATGTGAATCGCCCGCCGGCGCAGGCTTCCGATCACACCCGCATCGCCGAAGACGACGCTTTCGACCGCGGCGTCGTCTGCCAGCATGGTCATCACGGCGTCTCCGCCGCAGGCGTCCGCCGGTTGCGCGGCGGAACGGGCGCCTTGCGCCAGCAGCGCCTGCGCTTTGCCGGGCGTGCGGTTGTACACCGTGACTTCGTGCCCGGCTTTGAGCAGGTTCGCCGCCATGCCCGACCCCATGTTCCCCAGCCCGATCACTCCGATTTTCATTGCCTCACCTCGTTATTTTTATAGCGGCAGATTTCGATCATGACACAAAAGACTCTCGCGAATATGGGAGCGCTAGCGGACAGACATCGGCGCCACCGAGGTTTAAAAGAGGGAGACAGGAAGAGCATGCGGCCTCTGCTCTTAGGAAACATCGTGATCGGAAAGGAAAAAAGTCGGCTAGGAGTCCAGCTTTCAAAGCTGAAGCTTTTCACCTGGCGAATCGCGCTCGCAGCGGTTTTCTTTTTCTTCAAGCAGACGATTCGCTGCCTGGACTAGCAGTTCCGCACGCCTTCCCACCCTCGAAGTGTCCGTCTGACTCCAATCTGCACCGGTAGTCCCGGCGCCCCTTACCCCACCTACCAAATATTTTCGAATTTAATGATACTGGATGTCGATTTCACTGCATCCCATTCGACGCGTAGATAGAGCCCGAGGTCAGCCGGCCGAAATGTCCCGGGGACCCAACTCTCAACCGATACTTATATAAGGAGATTTAACGATGAAATTCATGATGATCGTCAAACACCCCGAGAAGCAGGGTCCTCCACCCAAGCCACTGATGGATGCGATTGCGAAGCTGGCGGAAGAAGCGTCGAAAGGCGGCACCATGCTGGGCAGTGGCGGGCTCGCGCCAACCGCGCTGGGCGCCCGCGTCCGGCTTTCCGGCGGGCAGATCAGCGTACTCGACGGTCCCTTCAGCGAAGCTAAGGAAGTAGTCGGCGGTTATGCGCAGTTTGAATTGAAGTCGAAAGAAGAAGCGGTCAGGTCGGCGGTCAACTTCATGGAACTCCATAAGAAACACTGGCCGGGCTGGGAGGGCGAGACCGAAGTTCGCCAGATGTTCGGACCGGAAGATTTCCCTCCCAAGGCATAGACCGAGTGACCCACTCTTAGTCTTTTGCCGGAGTGGCCCACCCTTCGTTTGTTCGAAGGGTGGGATCCCACGGTCGATTCGAGCTTGGGGTTTTTCCTGACTTTGAGGTGTCTTTAGTACGAGTGTGCACCGACGATTTCCATCACCCACCCTTTTCGCAGAAAACACGAAAAGAGGGGGGCGCCCTTAACCATCGGCGCTCACCGCGAACCGCGTACGGCTTGCGCTGACGAATTAAAGATGATGTGATCGGAGGCAGTGACTGCTGCCGACACCCATCGCGCCATCGATGCCGTCTGGAGGATCGAGTCGCCCCGGCTCATCGCCGGACTGACACGAATGGTGCGCGACGTCGGCGTGGCCGAAGATCTGGCGCAGGATGCTCTGGTCGCCGCGCTCGAGCAGTGGCCGCAATCGGGCGTGCCGGACAACCCGGGCGCCTGGCTGATGGCCGCCGCCAAACATCGCGCCATCGATCATTTCCGCCGCAACACCCGCCGGGAGCGCAAGCACGAGGAAATCGAGCGCGAGGGCGTGGCGCAGAAGATTGGCGCCCGCGAGGTCCGGGCGGGCGAGGTCCAGATGGCAGATCTCGATGCGGCACTCGACGACGACGTGGGCGACGACCTGCTGCGGCTCATATTCATCTCCTGCCATCCGGTGCTCTCGACCGAGGCGCGGGTTGCGCTCACGCTGCGACTGCTGGGAGGTTTGACGACTGAAGAGATCGCGCGCGCCTACCTCGTCCCGGAGCCAACCGTCGCCCAGCGCATCGTCCGCGCCAAGCGCACGCTTTCGGAAGCGCGCGTTCCCTTCGAGTTCCCGCGCGGCGCCGAACTGGCCGCGCGCCTGTCATCGGTGCTGGCGGTCATTTACCTGGTCTTCAATGAAGGTTACGCGGCGACCGCCGGGGACGACTGGCTGCGTCCGGCGCTATGTGACGAGGCGCTGCGCCTCGGGCGCATCCTGGCGGAACTCGTTCCGCGCGAGCCCGAGGTCCACGGCCTGGTCGCGCTCATGGAAATTCAGGCGTCGCGTTCCCGGGCGCGGGTGGGCCCGGCGGGCGAACCCATCCTGCTGCTCGATCAGAACCGCGCCCACTGGGACCAACTCCTCATCCGTCGCGGTCTCGCCGCGATCGATCGTGCGGATAAATTACAGGGCGCTAACCGCGGCGGCGCCAGTGGCCCCTACCTGCTGCAGGCACAGATTGCCGCGTGCCATGCCCGAGCCCGGACCGCGGACGAAACCGATTGGCCGCGTATCGTCGCGCTCTACGCTGAGCTCGCGCAGGCCGCGCCGTCGCCGGTGGTGGAGTTGAATCGGGCGGTGGCGGTTGGAATGGCTTTCGGTCCAGCGGAGGCCCTTGAACTGGTCGATGCGCTGACTTCCGAACCCGCGCTCGAGAAATATCATCTATTGCCCAGCGTGCGCGGCGACCTGCTGAAAAAACTAGGCAGGCGGGAGGAAGCTCGGGTTGAATTCGAGCGCGCAGCGGCGCTCACCCGCAATGTCCGTGAGCGCGACCTCCTGCTGGATTATGCCCGCGCCTGCGCACAGTCCGAGCCAATCTGAGAGAGCGGGGTGCCCCACCCTCCTTTCGCGCATGTTGCGAAAGAGGGGGGTCTTTATTGATTCTCCCGTCACCAAGAAACCAAAAACCCCGCCCTGTCTCTCCAGAAAACGTAGAGACGAGGACAGGCCACCCGGCTGAGCTGGACTACTCTGCCGGCGCCCATGAGGCTTCGATCTTCGGGGGATGGAGCAAAGTCTGCATGACCACGCAGTACTGCTCGGTCTTCTCGCGCAAGGCGCTTAATTGTTCGGGGGTGGCTTGAGGCGCGACAATATCGAAGCGGAGCTTGATGTTTTCGAAGCCCACCGGCACGGTCTTGGAAATGCCCAGCGTTCCGGCCAGGTCGAGGTCGCCTGCGACGGTGACGTGAATGCGCTCGACTGCGATGCCCATGGCGGCAGCGACCATCTGGCATGTGATCTGGGCGCAGGCTGCGAGCGCGCCCAGCAGCAGATCGCCGGAGCAAGCCCCGGTGCCGGCCCCGCCAACTCCCGCATGAGCTTCAGCCTGATAGATGGCGCGCCCGATATCCACCGAACACGCCACCGGGGCGCCGGTCTGGCTGCCGGTAGCCCGCAGGGTGATGCGCGAAGTCTCCGGAGCGCTGCGGTAGCGCTCTTTCAGCGGTCGTTGTAGCGAACGGATATCCATAAACGGTCCCCCGAAACGCCTGCTATCATAGCAGTCGCATTCACCCTGTTATCTGTCGCAACCCTCCTGTTGAGATTCTATGGGGCTGGTCACGGGCACACGGTTGGGCGCGTATGAAATCCTTTCCCCGCTCGGGGCCGGCGGGATGGGAGAAGTCTACCGGGCGCGGGACAGCCGCCTGGGGCGCGAGGTAGCGCTCAAGATCCTGCCCGATCATATGGCTTGCAATCCGGAACACCTGCAACGCTTCGAGCGCGAAGCGCGCTCCGCCTCGGCGCTCAACCATCCCAACATCGTCACCATTTATGAAATGGGGCAGGCGGAGGGCATCTGCTTCATCGCCATGGAGCTGGTCGAGGGAGAGACCCTGCGCAACCTGCTCGACTCGGGCCTGGTCCCGCTGCAGAAAGGAATTGAGATCGCGGCCCAGATGGCGGATGGCCTCGCCCAGGCACATAAAGCGGGCATCGTGCACCGCGACCTGAAACCCGAGAACGTGATGGTCTCACCCGATGGGCGGGTCAAGATCCTGGATTTTGGCTTGGCCAAGGTAAGTCCGCCGATCTCCGACTCCACGGAAACCATCGCTCTGGGGGACGCGCCAACCGTGGCGGGTGTGCTGCTGGGCACGGTCGGCTACATGTCTCCCGAGCAGGCCAGCGGCCAGCCGCTGGATTTCCGCTCCGACCAGTTTTCGCTCGGCCTGGTGCTCTACGAGACGGCGGCGGGTAAGCCCGCTTTTCGCCGGGGAACGATCGCGGAAACCCTGGCATCGGTTCTGCGCGACGATCCTGAGCCGGTGGCGGCGGTCAACCGCCAGGCCCCGGCCCCATTGTGCTGGGTGATCGAGCGCTGCCTGGCCAAGGAACCGGCAGAGCGCTATGCCTCGACGACGGACCTGGCACGCGACCTGGCGGCGCTACGCGACCGGCGCTCGGATGTCCCGGCCCCGCCACCGGCGATTCGTCCCAGCAATCTGCCCCCTCAGCGCACTGCATTCGTGGGCCGAGAAAAAGAAGTGGCCGCGCTGACCGACCTGCTGCAGCGGCCGGACGTGCAGCTGGTGACGCTCACCGGACCGGGAGGCATCGGCAAGACCCGCCTGGCGCTGCAGGTGGCGGGCGAATTGGCCGGCCACTTCGCCGGCGGAACCTACCTGATCCAGTTGGCCCCGGTCAGCGATGCCGCCCTGGTGCCCGCCGTGATCGCGCAGACGCTGGGCTTGCACCCGTCTCCGGGGCAGCCGGCGCTCGATGCCCTTAGGCACTACCTGCAGAACTCGCTGCACGCGCCCATGCTGATGCTGTTCGACAACTTCGAGCACATGACGGCCGCGGCGCCTGCGGTGGCGGATCTGCTGGCCGCCGGTTGCGATCTTAAAGTGCTGGTCACCAGCCGGGCCCCGCTGCACGTTTACGGTGAACGGGAGTTTCCCGTGCCGACGCTGGAAGTGCCCGATCTCAAGTCGGCGTCCACGCTCGAGTCGTTGCTGCAGTATCCCGCGGTGGGCCTGTTCCGGCAGCGCGCCCGCGCCGTGAAGCCCGACTTTGAAATCACGAAGGATAACGCGGCGGCAGTCGCGACCATCTGTGCCCAACTCGACGGGCTGCCCCTGGCCATCGAACTGGCCGCGGCACGCATCAAGCTGCTTTCTCCTTCCGCCATGCAGGTGCGCCTCGAGAGCCGGTTGCACTTGCTGACCGGCGGCGCTCGCGACCTGCCCGCGCGCCAGCAGACCCTGCGTGGCGCCATGGACTGGAGCTATGGCCTCTTGAATCCGGCCGAGCAGAAACTCTTCCAGCGACTTTCGTTGTTCGCAGGCGGATGCACCATGGAGGCCGTGGAAGCGGTTTGCGACACCCGGCAGGATCTCGGCCTCGACGTCTTCGATGGCATGGCCTCGATGGTGGACAAGAGCCTGGCCCAGCAATGGGACCAAGGGGCAGAAGAGCCGCGCTACGTGATGCTCAAAACCATCCGCGATTACGGCTTGGAGCACCTGGCGGCCAGCGGCGAGGAGGCGGCAACCCGGCGCGCCCATGCCGCTTACTATCTTGTCCTGGCGGAGGAAGGCACGGCGGGAGGCGCGGCCGAGCAACCGGAATGGCTGCAGCGACTGGAAGCGGAGCACGACAACCTTCGCGCCGCGCTGGACTGGCTGATCCAGAGCGGGGACGCCGATTGGGGCCTGCGCCTCGGCACCGCCCTGTTTCGCTTTTGGGAGACTCGTGAACACTTTACCGAAGGGCGCGAACGCCTGGGCCGGCTGTTGCAGCTGCCCGGCGCCGCGGCCCGGAACCAGAAGCGGCTGCGCGCTCTGTTCGCCGCCGGAGTCCTGGCCGCCGATCAGGGTGATTATGAATCCGCCCAGAGCCTGGCCGAGGAGAGTCTTGAGATCGCGCGGGAGCTGAAGGACAACTCCGGCGTGGCGGTGGCGCTGAACGCATTGGCGGTGTATGCCCGCGAGCGGGGCCGGGTGGCGGCGGCGAGTGCGCTCTTTGAGGAAAGTCTGTCCCTGTGTCGCGAATTAGGCGACCGCATGGCCGCGGCCCGCGCCCTTAGCAACTTGGCCAGCGTGGTCCGCCTGCAGGGCGATTATGCCCGCGCGCGTTCCCTGTACCAGGAGTGCGCCGCCAGCTTCACCGAACTGGGAGACCGCACCGGCGTGGCCTGGTCGCTCGATTATCAGGGCGACCTGGCTCGCGAGCTGGGCGAAACCGAGACCGCGCGCTCTCTATATGAGCAGAGCCTTTCCCTTTTCCGCATGCTGGGAGATTCGTGGGGTATCGCCGGCACGTTGGCCGACCTGGGCAACCTGGCGCTCGAAAGGAATGACTTATCCGGAGCGCGTACCCAGTTCGGGGAAAGCCTGCAGAATTATCAGGCCCTCGAATCCAGGCGGGGGATCGCGCGCCTGCTGGAATGCTTCGCGCGCGCAGCCGCGGCGGAGCATCAGCCGGAACGCTCGTTACGCCTGGCTGGCGCGGCGGCAGCACTTCGCCAATCGGTGGGAGCGCCGCCCAGTCCCGCCGAGCGCGACCGGTTGGAGAAAGACCTCGAAGCCGCGCGTCAGGCGGTGAACCACACCGCAGGCGCCACGTCCTGGATGGAGGGATGGGCAATGCCGGTCGAGAAGGCCATCGCCTACGCCCTGTCGACCGACTAGACGGGGTTCGGTGCCTACTCGGCGGTGGTGGGATCGATCAGGCGCCGCACCGCGGAAATCCGGTTCGCGGGCAGACCCGCTCGCTTGGCATGCTCGCGGATCGTGGCCTCGTCGGGCGCCAGGTAAACGCAGTAGACCTTGTCGCCCGTGACGTAGCTTTGCAGCCACTGGATCCCGGGGCCGAGGGCCTTAAGCACCTCCACCGACGTCCGTGAAATCTTCTGCAATTCGGCGTCGGTCAGACTTCCCGCTCCGGGCACGTCGCGTTCGATGACAAATTTGGGCATGGTGTAAGAACCGCAAACGATGGTAACAGATGGCGGGTCCGGTGGTCACGGCCGGCGATTGCGAGGACGGATCGGGGGCTGTCCTGAAATAATCAAGGCTTTGTCAGGAACGGCCGGCGGCCCGCAGCAATTCGCCGAGTTCATGAATGTCGGCCGGGCTGGCGTCGCCGATCACAACGTAACCCAATCCACTCTCGCTCCAGGCCTCTACGTTAAATGCCATTTCCCGGGTGGTGGTGATTCCCATCGCCAGCGGAATCATGTTCGGCTGGTCCTGCAACACAAAAACAGACAGCTGGTGATTGCGAAGTTCAAACAGCAACTGGGCTCCGGGGCTGTGCTGAAAGTAGATCACTTTGCCACCGACCAGCTTGAATGAAGAGTTCTGCAGCTCGGGAAGATTGAAGGTAAACGGGAGCTTGCCCTGGAACCACGGTTTTACCGTGTGCCGATCGGTTGAAATCACGTCAACGGGATTTGCACTCGCCATGGTGGCGACATGCAGGTCGACCAATTCCGCGAGAGCTTGCTCGCGGGCCGAATGCCGCATCCACAAGGCGGCTGAAACAAAAATCAGCGCCAGCGCAGCCGCGGCCATAACCAGACTGGGTATCCAGGCAAATTTCCCGGCCGGTTTGCGGTTCGACTGGACACTGTTCGCGATGCGTTGCCGGAATTCTGGCGACGGTGGGTATCGGGCAGCCGCAGCCTGTGTCATGCGCTTTATCTTCATCAGGCCGAGAGCGTCCGCGGCGCAGGAGGGACAAGCGCGCAGATGCGCTTCCAGGCTGGCCAGTTCTTCTGGCGAGCCCTCGCTGTCCAGGTAAGCGTCCAGTTTCGCCCGCCACGGATCGCAGGTCATCGCGAAGCTCCCTGTAATTTGGCCGCCAGCAATTCGCGCATGGCTCTGCGCGCGCGCGACAGTCGTGACATCACCGTTCCCGTGGGAATGCCAAGCGTCTCGCTGATCTCCTGGTAACTCATCTCTTCCCAATCGGACAGGAGAATGATTTCACGAAACTTTACCGGCAACTTTTCCAGAGCGTTCTGGATCGTCTCCAGGTTCACGCGCGCGAGCAGAACGGACTCTGGAGTTTCAGCAGCCGCCGGTTCGATCGGCGGGTCATCATCGCTATCGAAGGAGACAAACGCGCCGGCCTTCAGTCCCGTCTGGGATGTCAGAAATATGTTCCGCAGAATACGGTAGATCCAGGCGCGGAAGTTCGTCCCTTGCTGGAACGAAGAGAACCCTCGCAGAGCCTTCATGTACGTTTCCTGCACCAGGTCCTCCGCTGCGGCGCGTTCCTGGGTAAGCCAGTGGGCAAAGTTATAGAGCTTGGCGAAAAGCGGCATCGCCAGTTCTTCAAACGACCCGGAATCGCCCGCACGATCGGCCACAGCGCCAACAGTGTACCTCCACCGGATGCGTCGGTTAGCTGCGCCGCCCATTTCCAGAAGTTCAGCCATGGATCTTCACCGGTCCTCACGGATCAGTTTATTTTCCACCGGTTTTGGCCTTATTCGCGTGACCCGTGAAAATCCATGGCCGTGTCACCAATTTAGCGGTGCGCAGCCGCCGACAAATCCAGGCGTCCGCCCGAGGGGATGAGTTCCGCGGCGCCGCCTTTTTTCCATTTGCGCAGCAGTACCGCATCCAGCGACCACTTTCCCGGCCCGTTGATAAGCAGGAAAATAGCGGTAAGAATTTGCGCGTAGTCGGACCGGACCTCATGCAGCACCGCCCAGAATCCGACCTGTGGAGGCGCCGGCGGCAACGGCAGGGGCGACGTGCCCAGGTACAGCGAAATCTTGGTCGAGAGGATCGCGACAATCATCTCAATGACAAACGCGATCGCAATCAGCCGCGTCAGCAGGCCGGTCAGCAAGAGCATGCCTCCAACAATCTCAAGGTAGCCGACGAAGGCCGCGGTGAAATGCGGAAACGGTATCCCGAGTTTTGTGAAACGGCCAACTCCCTGGTTCACATAGACAAACTTCAAGATCCCTTCCCAGAAGAACACCCCTCCCGCCATCAGTCTCAAAAGCAATGTGGATTTGGGTCCGTCTGTCGGGGGATTCAAAAGCCAAAAGAATAGCTTGTTCATGGGTTGCTCCTTTCACCATATAGAACCGGAACAACCCCAAAATATTCCCGGAAAACGAAATATTCTGTCGGCCTACGGAGCACTATGGCCGGAGCACTTCAGCACGCCCAGATATGCGCTCCATGGGCCGACTGCGTCACGATACTGGTGGGCCAGCACGCGTGACAGCTGATGCACGTGAGTAAGGTCGTGAACCGCCCAGGTCGCGAGAAGTTCCGATAGAGTGACCACGCCCAGCGCCGGATGCCTGCCGCGGCGGGACAAGTCTTCCTTCCGTAAATTCAGCGCCTGCAACGCGGCCAGATTCTCCCTTCGCAGGCGGGCAAAATCATCCAGGAGTTTTTCCATCTCCGGCGGCTGTTCGCGACTTTCTTTCAGCTGCGCAAAGCGGTCGAAGGGATCGAAAGGCCGCGCTTCGCCGCTCTCCAGTATGATCCGGACCCGCGGCATCCAATCAGTGCGCTCCCCCACAATCAGGTGACCCACGATGTCGAACGCGTTCCAGGTAGTGTTTCCCTCGTTGCCGCGCACCCAGAGGTTGGGCAGCCCGCGTAACAGCGCGTTGAGAGTTGCGGGAGTGCGCGCGAGAACCGCGGTGGCCTCGGCCAGGTTGATTTCCGTTGAACTTGCCATGCCTGGGTAGATGCACGCCTGGCGTTTTGGACTCAAACGCGTGCTGGGTGGCTTCTCCCACCTTCTCCAGTGCGCCCAGGCAGACGACTTGGTGGGAATCCCGCTTTCGTCCATAATTGCTCACTAATTTATCGCGATGGACGGAAACCATAAATGAAACGCTTACTGCTTTTCGTTCTGATCGTTTTTCTTGTCCCTCTCGGCCGATTAAGCGCGCAAACCTATGAGCCCACCTGGGAGTCGATTGACCGGAGGCCCACGCCCGCCTGGTTCAGCGATGCCAAGTTCGGCATCTTCATTCACTGGGGCACCTACTCGGTTCCGGCCTACGCTCCGGTCATTCCCGGAAAGCTGGCGTACGCCGAGTGGTATTGGAATGCCATGACCCGCGGCAAGGACGACCCTAAGGCCAACCCGATTCAGACCGGCACATGGGCCTTCCATCAGAAAAGATACGGCGCCGACTTTCCCTATCAGGACTTCGCTCCGCAGTTTCGGGCGGAGCTGTTCGATCCCGACCACTGGGCCGACGTGTTCGCGCACTCGGGCGCCAAATACGTCGTGCTGACCTCGAAACATCACGAAGGATTTACCTTGTGGCCGAGCCACGAAGCCTCAGCCACCTGGGGCCGGCCGTGGAATGCAGTTGAAATCGGGCCCAAGCGCGATGTCCTGGGCGACCTCACCGACGCGGTGCGGCGCAAGGGCCTGCGCATGGGCTTCTACTATTCGCTCTACGAGTGGTACAACCCGCTCTGGCTGTACGACAAGCCGCGCTACGTCCGCGAACACATGTTTCCCCAGTTCAAGGACCTGGTCACGCGCTATAAGCCGTCCTGCATCTTCAGCGACGGCGAGTGGGAACTGACTTCCGCCGAGTGGCATAGCCCCGAACTGCTGGCCTGGCTGTTCAACGAATCTCCGGTGAAAGATGAAGTGGTGATCGACGATCGCTGGGGTAGCGACACCCGTCACAAGCACGGCGGCTATTGGACAACGGAATATACGGCGGGCATGAGCGGCATCGACCATCCCTGGGAGGAGAGCCGGGGCATGGGCGTCAGCTACGGTTACAACCGGGCGGAGCGGCTCGCGGATTACCACACCGGCCGCGAACTGGTGATCATCCTGATCGACACCGTCAGCCGCGGCGGCAATCTGCTGCTGGATATCGGACCGAAGGCCGACGGCACCATCCCCGTAATAATGGAAGAGCGGTTGACCCAGATCGGCGACTGGCTGAAAGTCAACGGCGAAGCGATCTATGGCACGAAGCCATGGAAGGCCACGCGGCAATGGAGCGCCGGCGAAGTTCCCCAAGTCGAATACAACAAGGAATATTCCTCCGCGTACGACGTAAACAAG